>NZ_JBFUGX010000229.1:0-6125 GCF_056402675.1 Polaromonas sp. P3_C2
GAATTGTTGCGTTCTGCGTCTAATTCCGGTGATTTGAATTTTTACGGGAATGTCGAAGGTAACGATATTTTCAAGGGAACGACCGATATCGTCGTCTGTGACGGTTTTGTGGGCAACGTCGCGCTCAAGGCTAGTGAAGGTCTTGCAAGCATGATCGGCGGCTTCATAAAAGCTGAGTTTTCCCGCAATGTTTTGACAAAAATTGCGGCCATCATTGCTTATCCGGTGCTAACTGCGTTTAAAAATCGGGTTGACCACAGGCGATACAACGGCGCCGCCCTGCTCGGTCTTCAAGGTCTGGTTTTCAAAAGCCACGGCTCAGCGGACGCCTTTGCTTTTGAGACGGCGCTGAATCGGGCTTATGATGCGGCTCGGAACAATTTGCTTGAGAGAGTGCGCGAACGCATAGCCCATGCGGCCCCTTTGCTGGTGGCAGCGCAGGCGGCGCCCCCTGCTGATGCGCCTGTCGACACCTCCTCAATGCCAGTTGACTCAGCAGTCTCAACACCGGCCACTTATTAATGACCCGTTACTCACGCATCACCGGCACCGGTAGTTATTTGCCGCCGCGCCGACTGACCAATGCCGAATTGGCCGCCGACCTGGCGACCCGGGGTGTAGAAACCTCCGATGAATGGATTGTGGAGCGCACCGGCATCCGGGCCCGCCAYTTYGCCGCGYCCGACGTGACCAGCAGCGACCTGGGTGTMGAAGCSGCCAAAAATGCCCTGCAGGCCGCGGGTCTGCAGGCTGCCGATATCGACCTCATCATCGTGGCGACCTCGACCCCGGACATGGTGTTTCCCTCGGCAGCCTGCATTTTGCAGAACAAACTGGGCATCGCCGGTTGCCCGGCCTTTGACGTGCAAGCTGTGTGCAGCGGGTTCGTCTATGCATTGACCGTGGCCGACGCCATGATCCGCACCGGTTCGGCCAGCAAAGCGCTGGTGATCGGCGCTGAAGTGTTCTCGCGCATCCTGGACTTTTCAGACCGGACCACCTGTGTGCTTTTTGGCGATGGCGCCGGCGCCGTGGTGCTCGAAACCTCGGACACGCCCGGCATTCTTGCCAGCGACCTGCATGCCGACGGCAGGCATGTCGGCATCCTGTGTGTGCCGGGCAATGTCTCGGGTGGTCAGATCCTGGGCGACCCCTTGCTCAAGATGGACGGTCAGGCCGTGTTCAAGCTGGCTGTGGGCGTGCTCGAAAGCGCCGCGCGCGCTACGCTGGCAAAAGCCAACATGACTGATGCCGACATCGACTGGCTGATTCCACATCAGGCCAACATCCGCATCATGCAGAGCACGGCCAAAAAACTGAAGATGCCGCTCGAGAAGCTGATTGTCACCGTCGACCAGCACGGAAACACCTCTGCGGCTTCTATCCCGCTCGCGCTGGATGTAGCCGTGCGCAGCGGCAAGATCCAAAAAGGCGACACACTCATGCTCGAAGGTGTGGGCGGCGGCTTTACCTGGGGTGCGGTGCTTCTCAACTACTGAGTGGCTCCCACCCATCTGCCAGGCTTTCACAGACAGGTGGGCATTTGAATTTCAGACCGTCCGGTGCATGGGATCGCCTTGCAGCAGCCTTGCTGGTGCTGGCTTTCGTCCTGGCTGGGTGGAAAATCCTGCAGCGCCCACCGGCCACCCCTTTTGCGGCATTGCCGTCCAGCCCTTCAGCTGATGCCGTCAAGTCCTTGCCTCGCGCGGGCTTGCCGGCACAGCAACTTTCGCCGGACGGCCGCTTTCGTTTTGATGCGCAATTTGTCTCATCTTCTCCCGGCCAGGCTGTGCATGCAGCTTCCCTCGTGGAGTTGCGCGATGGTCGCTTGCGCGCGGTCTGGTTTTCGGGCTCGCGCGAAGGCGCGGGGGATGTCACCATCCAGACCGCGGTGATGGACCCCGCCAGTCTGCGCTGGAGCGCGGAAAGCACGCTGTTCAACCGTCAAACACTTCAGCAGGGCCTGTGGCGCTATGTCAAGAAACTGGGCAATCCGGTGATCGCCCGCGCGCCCGATGGTTCACTCTGCCTGTGGATGGTCAACGTTTCGTTGGGCGGATGGGCGGGCAGCTCTATCAGCTGGGCGCGTTCCACGGATGAAGGCGCGACCTGGAGCATGCCACGCCGCCTGGTGACGTCGCCCTTCCTGAACATCAGTACGCTGGTCAAAGGAGCACCCGTCAGCTTTGAAAGCGGCGAAACCGGCTTGCCGGTGTACCACGAGTTCGTCACCAAATTCGGAGAAGTGCTGCGTATCAACGCTCTGGGCCAGGTCGTCGACAAAGTTCGCGTTCCCGGTAGTCGCACCGGTCTGCAGCCGGTTGTGCTGGTTTCGGGGCCAGAGAAGGCGCAGGTCTACATGCGCTCAGGCAATGCCACGGCGCTGATGGCTTCAGATACCACGGATGCCGGCAAGACCTGGTCGCGCGCGCATGCAAGCACCTGGCCCAATCCGGACTCCGCTGTGGCCGGCGTCATGACGAACATCGGCACGCAATGGTTGGCCCTGAACCCGGCGCCCCGAAATCGCGAAATGCTGGCCTTGTTGCAAACGGCGGCGGGCGGCTCGTTTGACGGGCTAAGCCCATGGATCGTCGAATCGTCCGCCAACCCGCAGTTGCGCACGTCCCTCATCGACTATGAGCGCCTGCTGACTCAGGAGCTCAAAGCCCGCGGCGCCAGCGACGGCGAAGCCCAGTCCTATGTAGCCAGTGCCCGGCGCCAGTTGTGCGGAGACCAGAGCTGCTCCCAGGAATTTTCTTATCCTTACTTGCTGCAAACCCGCGACGGCTACCTGCATCTCGTCTATACCTGGCATCGCACGCGCATCAAGCACGTGCGGCTGGATCCCCTGCAAACCCTCCAGGCCGCGCAAGCGGCGACCGGCCATGCTTCCTCCGGCAAATGATCTGATCGCCTTGTTCGGCATCAACCTGGTGCTCAGCGCCGGGTGTCTGCGGCTGCTGAGCTGGCGGCATGGCGCCACGCTGTGGCGCAAGTTTGCTACTGCCGCGGTGTTTGTACTTCTGTGGTGCCCGGTGGGGCCGGCCCGTTTACCGCTCGTGGCCTATGTGCGCGGCATCAGCTCGGACCTGAGCATTTYTTTGGTGGCACTCGCCTGTCTTGGCATGTACCAGCGCCTGTCGGGCGTCCGCTTGACGGATACCCGCGAGTGCATGCTGGTGAGTGTTGTCCTTGCTGTGGGCGCATTGTTCTTGTACCCGTTGGCCCTGGGCTGGGGTGACTGGGATGCCTACCGGCTGGGCTGGGGTTCGCCAGTTCTCTGGGCGGTGCTTCTGGCGCTGTCGCTGGCATGCTGGGCCAGGGGATTTCGTTTGCTGCCCTTGCTGATCGCTCTGGCTTTACTGGCCTGGGCTGCGGGGTCGCTGGAGTCCACCAATTTGTGGGACTACCTGATAGACCCCTGGCTGGCCGTTGCGGCTATCTATCAGTGCGTCAAATCGGCTGTCGGATGGGGTTTTGCACGGCTGCGTGGTGCGCACAATGGCGCTATACCGTCGTCAGTCTGACAGACTGTGCTTCAAAAAATGACTGTTCATCTTCTTAAAATGCATGCGGATGCTTTTCAGCGATCCAAGAATTCGACCCATGGAGTAATCATTTGAAATCGTTTGCTATTGTTTTTCCCGGCCAGGGTTCGCAGTCGGTCGGCATGCTGGACGCCTGGGGCGACCATCCGGTGGTTGTGCAGGCGCTGGCCGAAGCTTCCGAGGCGCTTGGCGAGGATGTCGGCCGACTGATCAAGGACGGCCCCAAGGAGGCGCTGGCGCTGACCACGAACACGCAGCCTGTCATGCTGGTCGCCGGCGTGGCGGCTTACCGTGCCTGGATGGCCGAAACCGGTACCGCGCCGGCCGCGGTCGCGGGCCACTCGCTGGGTGAATACTCCGCTCTGGTGGCTTCAGGCGTGTTGACGCTCGCGCAAGCCGCACCGTTGGTGCGCTTTCGTGCGCAGGCCATGCAGGACGCAGTGCCGGTCGGTGTGGGCGCGATGGCGGCCATTCTGGGCATGGAAGCCTCCAAAGTGATTGAAGGCTGTGCCGAGGCCGCACGCAGCTTTGGGGCCAACACCACCGAAGTGGTCGAAGCCGTCAATTTCAACGACCCGATGCAGACTGTCATCGCGGGCAGCAAGGCTGCGGTTGAGAAAGCCTGCGAAGTGCTCAAGGCCAACGGTGCCAAGCGCGCCTTGCCCCTGCCGGTGTCGGCTCCCTTCCACTCCAGCCTGATGAAGCCCGCAGCCGAGAAGCTGCGCGAGAAGCTGGCCGCAGTCGAGTTCGCAGCGCCGAAGATCCCGGTCATCAACAACGTAGAGGTAGCCGTCGAGACTGATGCTGACCGCATTCGCGCGGCGCTGTACGGGCAGGCTTTCGGCCCCGTGCGTTGGGTGGAATGCGTGCAGGCCATCAAGGCACGCGGCCTCACGACGCTGGTCGAGTGCGGGCCTGGCAAGGTGCTGGCCGGCATGGCCAAAAGAATCGATCCCGAATTGACGGGTGTCCCCCTGTTTGATCCCGCCTCCCTGGCGGAAGTGAAGGAGTTACTGGCATGAGCGAAGTCAAGTTTGAAGGCCAGGTCGCACTGGTCACCGGCGCATCGCGCGGTATTGGCGCGGCCATTGCGCTGGAGCTGGCCCAAAAAGGCCTCAAAGTGATAGGCACGGCGACCAGCGATGAAGGCGCGGCCAAAATCGGCCAGGCCCTTGCGGCTTTCCCGGGTTGCGCCGGCAAAAACCTGAATGTGAACGACGTTACCGCCGCTGAAGCGCTGATCGACGCCATCGTCAAGGAGCACGGTGGCCTGCAGGTGCTGGTCAACAACGCGGGCATCACACGCGACATGCTGGCAATGCGGCTCAAGGATGACGATTGGGATGCGGTGCTGGACACCAACCTCAAGGCCGTGTTCCGCATGAGCCGCGCCGTGATGCGCACCATGATGAAGCAGCGCTACGGCCGCATCATCAGCATCACATCCGTCGTTGGTGCCTCGGGCAACGCGGGCCAATCCAATTATGCGGCAGCCAAGGCCGGCGTGGCCGGCATGACGCGCGCACTGGCGCGCGAGCTCGGCTCGCGTAACATCACCGTCAATTGCGTCGCGCCGGGCTTTATCGAGACCGACATGACCGCCGGATTGCCGGAAGAGCAGCAAAAAGCACTTTTAGGGCAGATYCCGCTGGGCCATCTYGGCAAACCGCAAGACATTGCGCACGCTGTGGCCTTTGTGGCGAGTCCGCAGGCGGCCTACATCACAGGCCAGGAGATTCACGTCAACGGCGGCATGTATATGTAGCTCTTGAGGCGTCAGCCCCGCAGTTTCATGAAAACGGCAGGCTGACAGTGGTAAAACACGGGAAATCGAAGCCGGTTTTTATCCGTCCGGCGCGGTGCTTAGGGAAACGACTCTAACGCGGTAAAATCACGGATTAATTTACAACCCTCAGAGGGAACTATGAGCGATATCGAAGCACGTGTTAAGAAAATCATTGCCGAACAACTCGGCGTGGAAGAAGGCCAGGTCACCAGCGAAAAAGCCTTTGTGGCCGATCTGGGCGCTGACTCCCTTGACACCGTAGAACTGGTTATGGCTCTGGAAGACGAGTTCGGCATTGAGATTCCCGACGAAGACGCCGAGAAGATCACCACCGTCCAGAACGCGATTGACTACGCAAACACCCATCAAAAGGCTTGAGGCAAGGCTTTCGCCTGCTTCCGCCGTCATCAAGCCTGAAAAGTCATTCCAGGGCTTTTCGGGTTCTTCTCAGGATTTTTGAATGAGCCGTCGTCGTGTCGTCGTGACAGGTCTGGGTTGTGTCAGCCCGGTAGGTAATACCGTGRCTGAATCCTGGGCCAATCTGATTGCCGGTGTGCCCGGAATTGATCTGATCACGCAGTTTGATGCAAGCAACTTTGCCTGCAAATTTGCTGGTGAGGTCAAAGGCTTCAATATCGCGGATTACATTCCCGAAAAAGAAGCGCGGCACATGGATCGCTTCATTCATCTGGGTCTGGCTGCAGCTTTCCAGGCGGTGGCCGACAGCGGCTTGCCGACAGGCGAGGCGCTCGACGGCGAACTGGCGACCCGCATTGGCTGCAATATCG
>NZ_JBFUGX010000230.1:0-6115 GCF_056402675.1 Polaromonas sp. P3_C2
GCCTGCAACTGGTCAACCCCGAACTGTTCAACCAGCTCACCACCATGCACGGCCTGATCATGGTGTTCGGCGCCATCATGCCGGCCTTCGTGGGTTTCGCCAACTGGATGATCCCGCTGCAGATCGGCGCGGCTGACATGGCTTTTGCCCGTATGAACAACTTCAGCTTCTGGCTGTTGATCCCRGCGGGCATCATGCTGGTGGGGTCGTTCTTCATGCCTGGTGGCGCACCCGCCGCGGGCTGGACGCTCTACGCGCCGCTCACGTTGCAAATGGGCCCGTCCATGGACGCCGGTATTTTTGCGATGCACATCCTGGGTGCTTCGTCCATCATGGGTTCGATCAATATCATCGTCACCATCCTCAACATGCGCGCTCCCGGCATGACGCTGATGAAGATGCCGATGTTCTGCTGGACCTGGCTGATCACCGCCTACCTGCTGATCGCCGTGATGCCGGTGCTCGCAGGCGCCATCACCATGACGCTGACTGACCGCCACTTCGGCACCAGCTTCTTCAACCCCGCCGGCGGTGGCGACCCGGTGATGTACCAGCACATCTTCTGGTTCTTCGGCCACCCCGAGGTTTACATCATGATCTTGCCGGCCTTCGGCATCATCAGCCAGATCATCCCGGCTTTCTCGCGCAAGCGCCTGTTTGGCTACGCCTCCATGGTGTACGCCACTGGCTCCATCGCCATCCTGAGCTTCGTTGTGTGGGCGCACCACATGTTCACCACCGGCATGCCAGTCACGGGCCAGCTGTTCTTCATGTACTCCACCATGCTGATCGCCGTGCCCACGGGCGTGAAGGTGTTCAACTGGATCGCCACGATGTGGCGCGGCTCCATGACCTTTGAAACCCCCATGCTATTTGCAGTGGGCTTCATCTTCGTGTTCACCATCGGCGGTCTGACGGGTGTGATCCTTTCGGTCGCACCGATCGACACGCAATTGCAGGACACTTACTACGTGGTGGCTCACTTCCACTACGTGCTGGTGGCTGGTTCGCTCTACGCCCTGTTTGCCGGCTACTACTACTGGTCGCCCAAATGGACCGGCGTCATGTACAACGAAACCCGCGGCAAGATCCACTTCTGGTGGTCGCTGATTTCCTTCAACGTGACCTTCTTCCCGATGCACTTCCTGGGCCTGGCCGGCATGCCGCGCCGCTATGCCGACTACCCCATGCAGTTCGCGGATTTCAATGCCGTGGCCAGCGTGGGCGCGTTCTTCTTCGGATTTGCCCAGCTGTACTTCTTCCTGTTCATTGTGGTTCCCACGATGCGCGGCAAGGGCGCACCTGCCAGGCAGAATCCCTGGGTGGACGAAGGCGGCAAGGGCGCCGAAGGTCTCGAGTGGGAAGTCCCATCGCCTGCACCTTTCCACACCTATGAAACACCGCCCAAGCTGGATGCCTCGGCAACCCGCGTGATCGGCTGATTGAACTCAACGGTAATCGCCATGACGACACCCGAACAAAAGAAGAGCAACCTGAAGCTGGCGCTGATCCTGGCTTCGGTCGCGCTGGTCTTTTTTGCCGGCTTCATGGCCAAGATGATTTTCCTGAGCCATTGAGCAGCCAGGTCGACCTCAGTCTCAAACCAGTACCGATGTGATGCGGCTCAAGCGCGAAAACTTCAACATGATGGGCAAGCTGGCCGTGATCGTGCTCGGCATGTTCGGCTTCGGTTATGCGCTKGTGCCCATCTACAAGGCGATTTGCGAGATGACCGGCATCAACGTGCTGGCCCTGTCCGACCGCCAGATCCCTGGTGCGACGCCCAATTTGCCGGCCAATACGCAGGTAGACCGCACGCGCACCATCACGGTTGAGTTTGATGCGAACACGCGCGGCCCCTGGCATTTCAAGCCCGCGCAGAACACGCTGCAGGTTCACCCGGGCGAGCTGACCACTGTGATGTACGAATTCCAGAATGTGCAGGACCGAACCATGTCCGCCCAGGCCATCCCCAGCTACGCTCCCGCGCAGGCCGGTGCGCATTTCAACAAGCTTGAGTGCTTCTGCTTCAGCCAGTACACCCTGGCGCCCGGTGAGAAAAAGCAGTGGCCTGTGGCCTTCGTGATCGACCCGAAACTGTCGAAAGACGTGAGCACGATCACGCTGTCCTACACCTTCTTTGAAGTGGGCGGCAAGACGCCGGCTGCGCCCGTCACGCCCAAGGCAACGACTGCCGCCGTACCACCTGAAAAACAGGCAGGCGCATGAGCATGGCCGCAACCCCCCGCAAACCCTCTTTTTGGCGCACGGTCAAGGCTGTGGCCTGGTCCTTTGTAGGCCTGCGTGCACGCGGCGACTACGAAGAAGACGTGAGGAATTTGAGCCCTCTCCACATCATTGTGGTCGGGCTGATTGCCGTGGTCGTGTTTGTCGCAGTCCTGGTGCTGCTGGCGAAGTGGATGGTCGCGCGCTAAAGCGCGGCATCCTCACAATGCCCCACGGTACAAGTTAAAAGATTATTTGGAAATTCGAGAGAAAAACAGGAGTCGAGCGATGTCATCAGCAACCCACGGGTCAACCCCCCACTACTTCGTCCCCAGCCCATCGAGCCATCCGGTGATGGCATCTATCGGCCTGTTTTTTGTCATCTTGGGCGCCGGCCAGTGGATCAATGGCGCCGACTGGGGCAAATGGTCGTTGGCCTTCGGTATGGTGTGGTGGTTGGTCACGTTGTTCCGCTGGTTCAGCCAGTCCATCGCCGAAAGCGAAGGCGGCATGTACGGCCGCAAGATCGACATGTCCTTCCGCTGGAGCATGAGCTGGTTTATTTTCTCGGAAGTGATGTTCTTCGGTGCCTTCTTCACCGCGCTGTGGTGGGCCCGCTCGCACTCCTTGCCCGCACTGGGTAGCCTGGAAAACGCGTTGCTCTGGCCTGATTTCAAGGCGGCATGGCCGTCTATCGTGCCCGGCGCCACGACAWCGCCCGCCGACATCGTCGAAGCATTCACGGCCATGAAGCCGCTGGCAATTGGCGGCGGCATCTGGGCTAGCATCATGGGCTCCCTGCCAACGGTCAATACGGCACTGCTGCTGAGCTCCGGTGTCACCATCACCATCGCCCACCACGCGCTGATTGAAGGCAAGCGTGCCCGCACCATCGCCTTCATGTGGGCGACGGTTGCGCTCGGCGTGGTCTTCCTGTTCGTGCAGGGCTATGAGTACTTTCATGCGTACCACGAGATGAACCTGAAGCTGTCTTCGGGCGTCTACGGCTCGACCTTCTTCCTGCTCACGGGCTTTCATGGCTTTCACGTGTTTGTCGGCATGCTGATGCTGCTGTTCATCACGCTGCGCCTGCACAAAGGCCATTTCACCCCTGAAAAGCATTTCGGCTTTGAAGGCGCTGCCTGGTACTGGCACTTTGTGGATGTGGTGTGGCTGGGCCTCTACATCCTGGTGTACTGGTTGTAAGGGAACCAACAGCGGCTCAGGCCGCTCAACCAAAGGCCGCTTGATGCGGCCTTTGTTCTTTATTCCGCCACTCAGAGTGGCTGTTATTTACCAGCAGGGATGCCGGTGGGCTGGATATAACCAAGCTTCCACGCAATCAGAATGCAAACAAACAGCAACACAGAAAACCCGATACGGAACGCCAGTGCGCGCGCCATGTTGCTGTTTTTGCGTTTGCTGCTTTCGGCGCCTTCACTGCCCTTGCCGCCCCTGAGCATGAAAAACAGTGCGGAGGCCAGGCTGGCAAAAATGGCGATAAACGCCAGTGCGATCAGGTAAGTCATGAACAGGATTATCGGCTCATGACAAGTGCTTTGCACTCCCCTCGCTTCTGGATTCTCACGGTGGCCGCACTGGTGGTGGCCGGCACAACCTTTTCGCTGGGCCAATGGCAGCTGCGCCGCGCCGCGCAAAAGGAAGCATTGCAGGCAGCTGTCGATTCCAAAGGTGGGCTTCCCGCGCTGGATGTGCGTTCGCTGCTTGCCAGCCAGCGCCTCGCTGATGACATTCACCGGCCAGCCATCCTCAAGGGAAGCTGGCGCGCCGAGCACACGGTGTATCTCGACAACAGGCCCATGAGCGGCAAGACGGGTTTTTTGGTGGTGACGCCGCTGGTGCTGGAGGGCAGCCCGCAGGCCATCCTGGTGCAGCGTGGCTGGGTACCGCGCAACTTTGCCGACCGTACACGCCTTCCGGAGGTCACCACCCCGCCAGGCATCGTGACAGTTGAGGGCCGTATGGCCCCGCCGCCTTCCAGGCTCTATGAGTTCCAGGGTGCCGAGGGTGGGCGCATACGGCAAAATCTCGACTTGCCTGCTTTCCGGGCGCAAACCGGCCTGCCGCTGCTGGATGTCTCACTGCTGCAGACCGGTGCGCCCAGCGAAGGCCTGCTGCGTGAGTGGGCCGCGCCCAACCTGGGCGTGGACAAGCACTACGGTTATGCCTTCCAGTGGTTCGGCCTTTGCGGTCTGGTGGTTCTTTTGTATGGCTGGTTTCAGCTGGTCCTTCCTTTTCGTACCCACATGCGCGGCAAACGCCGCGATCAATTGCCGTGACAAACGATACGCCTGCTACCCCTCATACCCCTGATACTCCTCCCGTCCACGCTGCTGCAGCCGGACTGCAAGACCAGCCCCTGGGTCTGACCGTGCATGCCATGCCTGTGCTGGATCAGTCCAGTACGCGCGCGCCCAGCACCGTGGCAGGCCGCTGGAAAATGCTGGCCGTGCTGTTGGTGTGCGCGGCGCCGGTCATCGCGTCTTACGTCACCTACTACCTGATCCGGCCCGAAGGCCGCCGCAACTTTGGTGAGTTGATTGACCCGCAGCGACCCTTGCCGCCGCTGGCCACTCGCTCGCTGGACGGCCGCGCCGGCACGCTGACGGCACTGAAGGACCAGTGGCTGCTCATCAGTGTGGCCGGCGGCGCCTGCGGTGCGCGGTGCGAGCAGAACCTGTATTTCCAGCGCCAGCTGCGCGAGTCCCTCGGCAAGGAAAAAGAGCGCCTGGACCGCGTCTGGCTGGTGGTGGACGAAGCGCCGGTGCGTGATGCCTTGCTCCCCGCGCTGGCTTCGTCGGCGGTGCTGCGTGTGGCGCCAGCTGAACTCGCGAAGTGGCTGGAGCCCGCTGCGGGYCAGCGGCTGGAGGATCATCTCTATCTGGTCGACCCCATCGGCAACTGGATGATGCGTTTCCCGGCCGACATGGACGTCGCCGCCGCCGCCAAGGCCAAGCGCGATCTGGAACGCCTGCTGCGTGCCTCGAGCAGCTGGGACAAAGAAGGCCGGTGAATATGGCCCCCACGCTTTTCRCTTCGTGTAATGCGCTGCCCCCCGAGGGGGCCGCTGCGCCTGCGGTCTGGCAAAGCCAGTCCCGTGGCCCCTGCTTGGTTGGATACCTCCAGGGCGTTGCGGGCTCCAGTTTTCATTAATCAATCATGGCTGCGCAAAATCTTTACGACCTGAGTCCCGCCCTGCGCCTGATGATCATGGGGCTGGTGGTGGCGCTGGGGCCTCTGGCCTGGGTTTGGGTGCACAACAAGAATGCGCCGGTGGCGCAGCGTTTGCGGGTGCTGACGCTGGTGACACTGTTCCTCACGTTTGATCTGGTGATCTTCGGCGCGTTCACGCGGCTCACTGACTCCGGTCTGGGATGCCCCGACTGGCCTGGTTGTTACGGCAGCGCGAGTCCGGTTGGCGCGCAGATGCACATCGAAGCTGCGCGGACTGCGATGCCGACCGGCCCAGTCACGCATTCCAAGGCCTGGATCGAGATGATCCACCGCTATCTGGCGACCGGCGTTGGCGTGCTTATTCTTACGCTCGCGGTGACAAGCTGGCTGGAGCGCAAGCGCACACCTGTCTCATTTTGGTGGCCTGCTGTCACACTGATCTGGGTGTGCCTGCAGGGCGCGTTCGGCGCGCTCACCGTGACCATGAAGTTGTTTCCGGCCATCGTCACGCTGCACTTGCTGGGGGGCTTGGTGTTGTTGGCCTTGTTGCGTGCGCAGGCTGTGCGGTATGCGCAGGTGCACGGCGCCAACGCTACGACGCTTTCTRCCGGCTTGCGCCTTGCCGTGATCGCTGCCTTCGCCTTGTTCTGGGTGCAAATTGCCCTGGGTGGCTGGGTCAGCACCAACTATGCCG
>NZ_JBFUGX010000231.1:0-6113 GCF_056402675.1 Polaromonas sp. P3_C2
CTACCGACGCTTCCTTCAGGTCGAACCAGGGGTCCGGTTCACCGTCCAGCGCAAACTGCAGTTGCTCCCACAGGGCTTTGCGGCCTTCGTGGTCTTCCAGGATTTTTTTCTTCACATAGTCCAGGCCGACGCGGTTGACGTAGTGCACCGTGCGCTCCAGGTACCAGCCTTCCTGGCGGTAGAGCTCGCAGAAGGCGCCGGTGTATTCGAGCACCTCGGCGGCCGTCTTGAGCTTGGTGAAGAAGTGGGCCACTTCCGTCTTGATGCCGCCGTTGCCGGCGATGTACATCTCCCAGCCCGAATCGACACCGATGATGCCGACGTCCTTGATGCCGGATTCGGCGCAGTTGCGCGGGCAGCCGCTCACGGCAAACTTGACCTTGTGCGGTGCATACATGCGCCACATGGCGCGCTCCAGGTCCTTGCCCATTTGCGTGCTGTCTTGTGTGCCCATGCGGCACCATTCGCTGCCCACGCAGGTTTTGACTGTGCGCAGGGCTTTGGCGTAGGCGTGGCCGGAAGGCATGCCGATGTCTTTCCAGACGTTCTGCAGGTCTTCCTTCTTGACGCCCAGCAAGTCGATACGCTGCCCGCCGGTGACCTTGACGGTCGGGATCTTGTATTTATCGACCGCGTCGGCGATGCGGCGCAGCTCACTCGCCGTGGTCTCGCCACCCCACATGCGCGGGATGACGCTGTAGGTGCCGTCTTTCTGGATGTTGGCGTGGCTGCGTTCGTTGATGAAGCGGCTTTGCGGATCGTCCTTGGCCTGTTTTGGCCAGGTGCTGATCAGGTAGTAGTTGACGGCAGGGCGGCAGGTGGCGCAGCCGTTGGGCGTCTTCCAGTCCATGAACTTGAAGGTGTCAGAGATGCTGAGCAGCTTGTTGGCGCGGATGGCGTCACGCACCGCCTGGTGGCCGTGGTCGGTACAGGCGCACATGGCCTTGAGCTTGGGCGTGGCCGAGTAGTCGCCGCCGGCGGTGAACATGAGGATCTGTTCGACCAGCCCGGTGCAGGAGCCGCACGATGCGCTGGCTTTGGTGTGCTTGCGTACTTCATCGAGCGTGAACAGGCCCTTTTCCTTGATGGCCTTGCAGATCGTGCCCTTGTTGACGCCGTTGCAGCCGCAGACTTCGGCGTCGTCGGCCATCAGTGCGGCCTTGTTCTGGCCTTCGTGGCCTGCGTCGCCGAGGTTGGACTCTCCGAAAATCAGCTTGTCGCGGATGTCGGCCACACTGCGGCCATCACGCAGCAGCTTGAAGTAGTAGCTGCCGTCCACGGTGTCGCCGTAAAGGCAGGCGCCGATGAGTTTGTCGTCCTTGATGACGAGTTTTTTGTAGACGCCGCCAAAGGGGTCACTCATCACGATTTCTTCAGCGCCGCTGCCACCCATGAATTCACCGGCGCTGAAGAGGTCGATGCCGGTGACCTTCAGCTTGGTGGACGTGAGCGAGCCGGAATAGCGGCCTATGCCGAACTGCGCCAGGTGGTTGGCTGCAACCTTGGCCTGTTCGAACAGCGGGGCCACGAGGCCATAGGCAATGCCGCGGTGGGCTGCGCATTCGCCGACCGAGTAGATGCGCGCATCGGTGACGGTCTGCATGGTGTCGTTGACCACGATGCCCTTGTTGCAGTGCAGGCGCATGGATTCCGCGAGCTGTGTGTTCGGCCGGATGCCGACCGCCATGACCACGAGGTCAGTGGCCACTTCCGTGCCATCCTTGAATTTGATCGAGGTCACGCGGCCGTCTTCACCACCCACCAGTTCCTGCGTCTGCGCGCCGATCATGAACTTGAGGCCGCGGTCTTCCAGGGATTTTTGCAGCAGCTTGCCCGCCACGTCGTCAAGCTGGCGCTCCATCAGCCAGGGCATGACGTGCACCACGGTGACTTCCATGCCGCGCAGCATCAGGCCGTTGGCCGCTTCCAGGCCCAGCAGGCCGCCGCCGATGACCACCGCTTTTTTGTACTTCTGGGCTGTGGCGATCATCTCGTTGGTGTCGGCGATGTCGCGGTAGGCAATCACGCCCTTGAGGTCTTTGCCGGGCACGGGCAGGATGAAGGGGTTGGAGCCGGTGCACATCAGCAGGCGGTCGTATTCCTCTTCGGTGCCGTCTTCGGCGCGGACCACGCGCTTGATGCGGTCCACTTCAACCACTTTTTTGCCGGCATGCAGCGTAATGTGGTTGTCCTTGTACCAGTCCCAGCTGTTCAGCACGATTTCGTCGAGCGTCTGCTCACCGGCCAGCACGGGGCTGAGCAGGATGCGGTTGTAGTTGGGATGGGGCTCGGCGCCGAAGACTGTAATGTCGTAGAGGTCGGGGGCGACCTTGAGCAGCTCCTCAAGGGTGCGAACGCCGGCCATGCCATTGCCGACCATCACCAGTTTTGATTTTTTCATGGGGCTACTCCAGATTGATTCGATGTCATTTTCAAGGTCCAATGTGCAAGCGTCATGCCACGGCGAACGCGGCAGCAGATGGGCAACGGGCGGGCTGGGCGCGGTGAATGGCCTCGGCGCCGGGATAAGGCGCAGCAACGCAGCGGTAGTTCGCCAACACCAGCGGATCTGTCTGATTTGTCAAAAATTGAGTGGAAATCATGATGCTCTCTCCCGGAAAAACAGGGATCCGGGCTGTCAACCCGGTATGAGGCACACCATTACGCACGTCGTTGTGCGCAGAACCCGCAGTGCATTCGCTAAGGTTGGGCGCGTCGTTACGCCCGCTGCAAATGACGCAAGACTTGTGCCATATCATTGGGATTCGCAGCTTTCCCGGCACCGGCGTGGCGGTGGCATGGCCTGCGACTTGCGAACTGTGTCGCTGTTCCCCGCTTAACCTCTTGATTTGTATGACCTCCGCATTGGTAAACCTGAACGGCCCTGGTGGCGCACATCCCCTGGTTTCAGACCTGGAGGCAGCTGGTATCCAGGTACTGGGGCCTGTGGATGAGCGCAGCAAACTGGTGCAGGAAGTGCTTCGGCAAGCACCCGATGTGGTGATTTGCCATGACCCGCTTCCGGGTGATGAGCTTTTCAAGGTGCTGCAGCTGGTGGCTGACACGGCGCCGTGTCCCGTCATTGTTTTCACCAGCGACACAGACGCGGGAAAGATCACGCGGGCCACCGAGGTGGGGGTTCATGCCTATGTGGTCAACGGTTATGGTGCGCAGCGCCTGCGGCCCCTCATTCACCTCGCCAAGGCGCGTTTTACCCGCGAGCAGGCCCTGCGTGCCCAGGTGCAGGAGGCCGCCAGCCGGCTTGAAGAGCGCAAGGCGGTGGACCGGGCCAAAGGTATTTTGATGCGGGCCCGGCAGATGTCGGACGACGACGCTTTCCACATTTTGCGGACAGCCTCCATGCATACCAACCAGCGGCTGGGGCAGGTGTCGGAGCACATCATCCATTCGGCGCGCTTCGCCGAGGATGTCAACCGTTCCGGCCAGTTGCGCATGTTGTCGCAGCGGCTGGTCAAGCTTGCCCTGCTGCAGCTTGCGGGGGTGCAGGCCGCCCGGGCCAAAGAGCTGCTGAAAGAGTCGGTGCTGCGCATCGACGCCAACCTGGTTTCGCTGGGGAAAAGCCTTTCGCAGCCCACATTTGGAGACCTGCTCGGGCAGGTGTCCATTACCTGGGGGCGGCTCAAGATTGCCTTGCAGGACACGCCCGCCGCTGGCAGCATGGCTCACCTGGATGAACTGGCAGACCTGCTTTTGCAGGATGCCGAGCGCATGACCAGCAGCCTGGAGAGCGCCGGCGCAATGCCTCCCTTGCAGATGCTGAACCTGGCTGGCCGGCAGCGCATGCTGAGCCAGCGTTTTGCCAAATATGCCCTGCTCAGGGCCACGGGTGGCAAGGCAACGCTGGCCCGCAGCGAGGCCGGCATGGCCGAGTCCCAGGCGGCATTCGAGCAGGCCTTGCAATACCTGAACGACATTCCGCTGACCAGCAAGGACATCCGCCTGTCGCTGGACCGGGCGGCCATCAGCTGGCAGCACATGCGCGAGGGCGCGCTTGCCATGGACAAAGATCCCCGGCGCCTGGAGGGTCTGGCGACGGCCAGCGAAGACCTCCTCGACGTCTTTGAGCAGCTGTCGGCCCAGTACGAACACAGCATGCAAATGCTGGTGGGCTAGGGCCTGCACGCCAGTCGTGTATTGTTGCGATGCACCAAATTCGGGCATTAAACTTGCTTATCTTGGTGCATGGCATTTGATCTGGACATTGGCTTCGCTTCATTGGCGGGCCGCAAGAACACCAACGAAGACTTTTGCGCTGCGATGCTGCCCGAGGCGGGGCAGGAGGGTATGGGTTCCATCGTGGCGATTGCCGATGGCGTGAGCACAGGCGGCATGGGCCGTGAGGCGGCGCAGACCACCGTGACCAGCCTGGTCCGTGACTACTACGGCACGCCCGAAACGTGGGACACCACCGTGGCCCTGGACCGCATCATCGGGGCGCAAAACGCCTGGCTGGCGGGTATCAACCAGCGCCGCAGTCCGGCCATGGGCCTGACCACCCTCACGGCGCTGGTACTGCGCGGGCAGTCGTACACGCTGGCGCATGTCGGCGATTCGCGGGCCTATCTGCTGCGCGGCGGCAAAACCCAGCAGCTCACGCACGACCATGCAGTCAATCACCCGGACTTTCGGCACCAGTTGCTGCGTTCGGTGGGGGCCGAGGACCATGTGGTGGTGGACTACATGCAGGGTGACCTGCAGGTCGGCGATGTTTTTGTGCTGCTGACGGACGGCGTGCACGGCGTGGTGCGTGACGTGCGGCTGCAGGGTTTTGCCGATCTTGAGGCGTCTGCCGACGCCCAGCTTGCAAGTCAGAACCTGGTCGAGGCGGCCCTGGCGGCCGGCAGCAACGACAACGTGACGGCCGTAGTGGTGCGGGTGCGCGGCTTGCTCGACGCAACACTGCAGGACGTCAACCGCATTGCGCAGACCTTGCCCATTCCGCCCCGCCTGAAGGTGGGCGATGTGATGGACGGCCTGAGTGTAACGGCGCCGGTGGCCGACAACGGCATCAATGTGCTGTATCAGGTGCGCGATCCCGCTACACGGGTGCTGTATGCCCTCAAGACGCTGCACCCGTCGAGGTCGCATGATGAAGAAGAGCGTGCCATGCTGGCCCACGAGGCCTGGCTGGCCCTGCGCATGCAGTCGGGCAGGGCTGCAGGGCATCTGGTCAACCTCCATGAACGCCTGCCGAACGGTCAGGAGCGCAGCGCGTTTTACCTGCTGTATGACTGGCACAGCGGCGAGACACTTCAGCAGCAGCTTGACCGCCGCCACAAGTTCAGCGTGGAGCAGGTGCTGGGCGTGGCCACCCAGGCCGCGCGGGCGCTGGGCCGATTGCACCGCCAGTGCGTGATCCATCGCGACATCAAGCCCGCCAATCTCCATCAGGGCGAAGATGGCGTGCTACGGCTGCTGGATCTCGGCGTGGCATTGAGCGGGCGCGAGCCCGAAGCGATGCGAAAGCTGCACGCCGGCACGCCCAGTTTTATCAATCCCGAGCAATGGGGCTTCAGCGCAAGCAGCACAGATGGGCCGGAGGAGCTGCCCGATGCGCAAAGCGATTTGTTCGCGCTGGGTGTGACGCTGTACCAGTTGCTGACCGCGCGCCTGCCGTATGGAGAGGTGCTGCCCTACCAGGCTGGGCGGTATTACCGCGACCCTGTTGCGCCCAGCCGCATCAATCCCGAAGTGCCCATCTGGCTGGACCACATCGTGCTCAAGGCCGTGGCGCGCGACAAGCGCCGGCGCTTCGAAACCGCCGAAGAATTGTTGCTGGCGCTGGAGCGGGGCGCCTCGCGGCCGCTGACAGCACCGCAGGCCACGCCTTTGATCCAGCGGGATCCTGTGATGTTGTGGAAGCTGCTGCTGGGCGTGAGTGTGCTGGTCAACGTGTTGTTGATTTACTGGTTGCTGTTTTTGCCGAGGTAGGGTGGGTGAGTATTGAATTGGGCTGTGGGGCAATGGGGACGGGCGCAAGTAGCTATTGAATTGATAGCGGCCTTTTTTTGGGGTTGTTGTTAGTTTGATGGAGGCGCTCTCGTCTGAATCCTGCTGGCCGGGGGTTGCCCGGCATGCAACTCACTTTCTTT
>NZ_JBFUGX010000232.1:0-6095 GCF_056402675.1 Polaromonas sp. P3_C2
CGCCAGAAGTCGGGTGTGGGTTTGAAGCATTGGCGATTTGTTCGTTTATCAACCCACGAAGGAGATTTCCATGGCTGCTCTTAAAGGCTCCAGGACGGAAGAGAACCTGAAAGCCGCATTTGCCGGCGAATCACAGGCCAACCGCCGCTACCTGTATTTCGCGAACAAGGCCGACGTTGAGGGCCAGCCCGATGTCGCGGCGCTGTTCCGCTCCACTGCGGAAGGTGAAACCGGCCACGCCCACGGCCACCTCGAATGGCTGGAACAGTGCGGCGACCCCGCGACCGGCCTGCCGTTTGGCGCCACGCGCGACAACCTCAAGTCTGCTGTGGCCGGCKAAACGCACGAGTACACCGACATGTACCCAGGCATGGCCAAAACCGCACGCGACGAAGGCCACGATGAAGTGGCCGACTGGTTTGAGACCCTGGCCAAGGCCGAGCGTTCACACGCCAACCGCTACAGCAAAGCGCTGGCCGAACTGGTCGACTGACTGGATGGACAAGCGTGTCCCTCGCTGCGCCGCGAGGCGTGGCGGGTTTTGGAAAAGATTTCGCACGAGAGTCTTTTCTCAAACCCCCACCTGAGATTCAAAAGAAGAGGCAAGCATGGCCACAGAAGGCAACCTCCAGGCGCCCACGCGCCACGCGATCGACTGGAAAAACCCGGACTTCTACAACGAAGACGCGGCCCTTCACGAGATGGAACGCATCTTCGACATCTGCCATGGGTGCCGCCGCTGCGTGAGTTTGTGCGGCGCTTTCCCTACGCTGTTTGACCTGGTCGACGAAAGCAAGACCGGCGAGGTTGATGGTGTGGACAAGAAGGACTACATGAAAGTGGTCGACCAGTGCTACATGTGCGACCTCTGCTACATGACCAAGTGCCCTTATGTGCCGCCGCACGAGTTCAACCTCGACTTCCCCCACACCATGCTGCGCGCCAAAGCCATCAAGTTCAAGAAGGGCGAGGTGGGTGCGGGTGAACGGTTTTTGTCGTCCACCGATGTGCACGGCCAGTTCGCGGGCATTCCCATCGTGGTCCAGGTGGCCAACGCGGTCAACAAAACCAAACCGGCCCGCGCCGTGATGGAAAAAGTGCTGGGCGTCGACAAAAACGCCTGGCTGCCCGACCTGGCCACGAAAAAATTCCGCTCCGGCGCGCTGGAGTCGCCGCCCCACGCGGTGAAAGACGGCGCCAAGACGCCCGGCAAGGTCGTGATTTATTCCACCTGTTACATCAACTACAACGAGCCTGGCATAGGTGACGACCTGCTCAAGGTGCTGGACCACAACGAAGTGCCCTATGTGCTGGTCGAAAAAGAAAAATGCTGCGGCATGCCCAAGCTGGAGCTCGGCGACCTCGCTTCGGTGAACACCAGCAAGGAGGCCAACATCCCGGTGCTGGTGAAATACGCCAAAGAGGGCTACGCCATCCTGAGCGCCGTACCCAGCTGCACGCTGATGTTCAAGCAGGAGCTGCCGCTGATGTATCCCGACGATGCCGACGTGCAGCTCGTCAAGGAACACATGTGGGACCCGTTTGAATACCTGATGGCCCGCAAGCGCGACGGCCTGCTCAAGACCGAATTCAGCAAGCCGCTGGGCAAGATCAGCTACCAGATCCCCTGCCATGGCCGCGTACAGAACATCGGCAAGAAAACCGAGGAAATGCTCAAGATGGTGCCGGGCACCAGTGTGCACACGCATGAGCGCTGCTCGGGCCACGCCGGCACCTTTGGCGTGAAGGTGCCCTACCACCAGCAGGCCATGAAGATCGGCAAGCCGCTTTTTAAAGCCATGGCCAGCCACAAAGACGGCGGCCTGCCTGACGTCATCAGCAGCGACTGCCCGCTGGGCGGCCACCACATCGCCCAGGGCTTTGACGTCAACAGCCTGGGTGCACCGCCGCAAAAGCACCCGCTCACGCTGATACGCACGGCCTACGGCCTGAAATGAGATCACACCATGAAGACCACCGGAAAGATCACCCGCGAATCCCTGATGACGCTGGAGGCCTACAGTAAATACCGCAAGGAGAACAAGCCGGCCATCATCGCCCACCGCAAGCTGCGCAGCGTGCGCCTGGGTGAGCACATCAACCTGCAGTTTGAAAGCGAAACCAGCATCCGCTACCAGATCCAGGAGATGCTGCGCGTGGAGAAAATCTTTGAAGAAGAGGGCATAGAGCAGGAGATCGAAGCCTATGCCCCACTGATGCCCGACGGGACCAACTGGAAGGGCACGCTGATGCTTGAGTACCCCGACGTCAACGAACGCAAGCGCGAACTGGCCCGGTTGATCGGTGTGGAAGACCGCATGTTCATCGAGGTCGAAGGCCATGCCCGTGTCTACGCCATTGCCGACGAGGACATGGACCGCGAGAACGACGAGAAGACCTCGGCTGTGCACTTTGTGCGCTTTGAGCTGGACGCGGCCATGTGCGCGGCTGTCAAGGCAGGCGCAAGCGTGAAACTGGGCTGCGACCACACGCATTACCCGGCGCACACCACGATTGCGGCTGAAACGCTCGCCTCTTTGGCCAGCGACCTGCGGTAGTTGAAGGCTCATGGCCTGGCGCCACCCTCCTGTCGTAAAGTGGGGGTTTCGCCTTACTTGCCTTACCCCCACAACTCCAAAGCATGCTGTTTCTCATCTCGCCGGCCAAATCCCTGGACTACGACACGTCGCCGCACGTCGCGACCCACACCCAACCCCTCTTCACCCGCCAGTCGGCCCAGTTGATTGACGTGCTCAAAACCCGAACCCCGCAGCAGATCAGCGAACTGATGAAGCTGTCAGATTCGCTCGCAGGCCTGAATGTCGCGCGCTACCAGGCCTGGTCGCCGAAATTCACCGCGAAGAATTCCAAACAGGCCGCGCTGGCGTTTGACGGCGATGTGTATGGTGGCCTCGATGCAAAAACGCTAGGCGAGGCACAACTCGCCTGGGCGCAGGAGCACGTTTGCATTCTGAGCGGCCTTTACGGCGTGCTGCGCCCGCTGGACCGCATGCAGCCCTACCGGCTTGAAATGGGCACGCCGCTGGCCACACCCCAAGGCAAAAATCTTTACCAGTTCTGGGGCTCACAAATCTCCGCCTACCTGAACGAGCGCGCCGCTGCCCACACCACACCGGTCATCGTCAATCTCGCCAGCGAGGAATACTTCAAGGCCGTGGACCGCAAGACGCTCAAGGCGCGCGTGGTGAGCTGCGTCTTTGAGGAATACAAGGCCGGCAAGTACAAGGTCATCAGTTTTTTTGCCAAGCGCGCCCGTGGGCTCATGGTGCGCCATGCGATTGAAAAGAAGCTGTCTACCGTCAAGAAGCTTGAGAGCTTTGACGCCGAAGGCTACCGATTTGATCCCAAAGTGTCCGAACCCGACCGGCTGGTGTTCCGCCGCAAACAGGCCGCCTGAGCAGCCCATCCCCGCATGAGCACGCCCGCCCGGACCGACCAGCAGCTCACGCCGGAAGTGCTGGCGTGGATGACGGCGCAGGCAAACCTCGGCCACTCCAGGGACGAGATTTTTAACGCCATGCTGGCAGCCGGCTGGAACCGCGACGCCGCCACGCGGGCGGTGCGGCTGACGCCCGAAGATCTCGCCGCAGTGGTTGTGCCTGCGCTGGCTTTGCCGGTCACCAACAACATGGTCGATGCCGGCGACAAGTGGGTAGAAATACTTTTTTTCGCCCAGATACCCAATGTCATCGTGCTGGGCAACCTGCTGGGCCCGAGTGAATGCGAGGCGCTGATGGAGGCCGCCCGGCCGCGTCTGGTGCGTTCGCTGACGGTAGACACCAAGACCGGCGGAGAGGAACTCAACCCTGACCGTACCAGCGAGGGCATGTTTTTCAGGCGCGCTGAAAACGCCGTGGTGCGCCAGGTGGAGGCACGTATTGCCAGAATCTTCGGCTGGCCGCAGGAAAACGGCGAAGGGCTGCAGGTACTTCACTATGGGCCCGGCACCGAATACAAGCCGCACTATGACTACTTTGATCCGACCGAGCCCGGCACGCCCGCCATACTGCAGCGTGGCGGCCAGCGCGTGGCGACGCTCATCATGTACCTGCATGAGCCCGAGGAAGGCGGCGCCACGGTGTTCCCCGACATCGAAGTGCGGGTGGCGCCGCGGCGCGGCAATGCGGTGTTTTTCAGTTATCCACTGGCGCTGCCTTCCAGCCTCACGCTGCATGGCGGCGAGCCGGTTACCACTGGCGAGAAATGGATTGCCACCAAATGGCTTCGCCAGCGGGAGTTCACGTAAACCCCTGTCGGACGCTCACTGCGTGTAGCGCCTTCCCCCTTGCAGGGGACGGCGCCTGCGGCCGGGCAAAGCCCGTTCCGCGGCCCCTGCTGGCAGGATGCATGGAGACGCTTCGGCGACGCGGCGATTGACGCGATTCGGGGAGCGGAGACCATAATGCCTTATGAAAATACGAGCCAACAACATCGACATTGAGATTGAAGACACCCACCCCGGTGACGCCACGGGCCGGCCTGTGGTGTTGCTCATCATGGGGCTGGGCATGCAGCTGATTGCCTGGCCGCCGGCCATGGTGCAGGCGATCGCTGATGCCGGCTTTCGTGTGGTGCGCTTTGACAACCGCGATATCGGCCTTTCGCAGCACTTTGACCACCTTGGCTCGCCTAGCCTTTTGTGGGAGGGGCTCAAGTTCCGTATGGGCTGGCGTATCCGGCCGCCCTACAACATTGAAGACATGGCCGCCGACACCGTGGGCGTGCTGGACGCGCTGCAAATCGGCAAGGCACATGTGGTGGGTGTGAGCATGGGCGGCATGATCGCGCAGCGCGTCGCGGTGCTGGCGCCATCGCGCCTGCTCAGCCTGACCAGCATCATGAGTTCCAGCGGCGCGCGCGGCCTGCCGGAAGCCAGCCCGGCTGTGACCCGCGTGCTGCTCAGCCGGCCTGCCGGCAGAGGTGTGCAGGCCGCCATCGACCACACGGTGAAGCTGCTCAAGGCCATCGGCAGCCCGGGCTTTCCCATGGACGATGCCGAGATTCGCGAAAAAGTCGCTGCTGCGGCGCAGCGCAGCTTCCATCCGCAGGGGGTTCTTCGCCAGATGGTGGCCGTTGCCGCTGACGGTGCGCGCGCCTCGGCACTTGCCAGGGTGACGGCGCCGACGCTGGTGGTGCACGGCCAGGCAGATCGGCTGGTGCCCATGGCCTGCGGGCAGGACACGGCAAGACGCATTCCTGGTGCGCGTTTTGAAAGCATTGAAGGCATGGGACACGATTTGCCGCCGGGTGTTGTTGACCGTTTGCTGGCGCTGCTGATCCCCCACTTCAAAGCGGCAAGCTGATACAGCCCATAGCCTGGGGCTTTGTACGGCGGCTTTCRGCCTGGCAGCGGTTAGCGRCGAAAATGGGTGCATGAACACCCCTGAACAATCCCAGCTCGGCAAATCGTCGGCCTATATCGACCAGTACGACGCCTCGCTACTATTCCCGATACCGCGCGAAGGCAAGCGTGCCGAGATCGGCGTCACCGGTACACCGCCGTTTTTCGGCGCAGACATGTGGACGGCGTTTGAGCTGAGCTGGCTCAATATGCGCGGCAAGCCGCAGGTGGCACTGGCCCACATCACCGTGCCTTGCGAATCACCCAACATCGTCGAAAGCAAATCCTTCAAGCTTTACCTCAACAGCTTTAACAACACGCGTTTTGCCGATGCACGCGATGTGCGGGAACGCATTCGCGCCGACCTGAACGGTGCTGTCGGCATGGGCGTGGGCATCAAGACGCTGGGCCCCGAGCTGTTCGACCGCGAACCAGTGCATGAACTCGACGGCCTGAACCTGGACCGGCTCGACGTGGAGTGCATTCATTTCACGCCCACGCCCGAGCTGCTGTTTGCCGAGTTCGACGAACCGCCGGTTGAAGAGACGCTGACCAGCAACCTGCTCAAAAGCAATTGCCTGGTCACTGGCCAGCCCGACTGGGGCAGCGTACAGATTCGCTATGCCGGCCCGCAGATCAACCAGGAAGGCCTGCTGCAGTACCTGGTGAGCTTTCGCAACCACAACGAGTTCCATGAGCAATGTGTGGAGCGCATCTTCATGGACGTCTGGAC
>NZ_JBFUGX010000233.1:0-6070 GCF_056402675.1 Polaromonas sp. P3_C2
GGCCAGGTTGCTGGAGTATTCAACGATCAGGTGAGGCATGTGGGTTCTGAATAAAAAGTGGCAAGAAACGGATAAAGAGGATTCGGGAAAGATTAACTTCCGGGCGGTACCAGCACGGTAGGAATGGCCTGTTCAGCGGTGCCTGGGAAGTCGCGGCTGAAATGCAGGCCGCGGCTTTCGTGCCGGCCGTGCGCCGAGCGGACGATCAGATCCGCCACCTGCACCAGGTTGCGCAGCTCCAGCAAGTCGCGTGTGACGCGAAAGTTGGCATAGAACTCCTGGATCTCCGCGTTGAGCAGGGCGATGCGGTGCGCCGCACGCTCGAGCCGCTTGGTGGTGCGCACGATGCCCACGTAGTTCCACATGAAGCGGCGCAGCTCGTCCCAGTTGTGCGAGATCACCACGGCCTCGTCGGCATCGGTGACCTGGCTTTCGTCCCAGGCGGGCAGGGCGGGGACTTCGGCGGGTGCCAGGGATTCGATGGCGTGGGCCGTGGCGCGCGCCAGCACCACGCACTCCACCAGTGAATTGCTCGCCAGGCGATTGGCGCCGTGCAGGCCGGTGCAGGCGGTTTCGCCAACCGCATAGAGGCCCGCCACATCGGTGCGTCCGGCCAGGTCGGTCACCACGCCGCCGCAGGTGTAGTGCGCGGCCGGCACCACCGGGATGGGCTGGCGCGTGATGTCAATGCCGAGCTCAAGGCAGCGMTTGAGGATGTTGGGGAAGTGCTCCTGCAAAAAGGCCGGGCTCTGGTGCGAGATGTCCAGGTAGACACAGTCGAGGCCGTGCTTTTTCATTTCAAAGTCGATGGCGCGGGCCACCACGTCGCGCGGCGCGAGCTCGGCGCGGGCGTCATGCGCGGGCATGAAGCGCCCGCCCCCGGCTGAGGGCGGCAGCAGCAGCTTGCCGCCTTCGCCGCGCACGGCTTCCGTGATCAAAAACGATTTGGCGTCGGGGTGGTAGAGGCAGGTCGGGTGGAACTGGATGAATTCCATGTTGCCCACGCGGCAGCCCGCGCGCCAGGCCGCGGCAATGCCGTCGCCGGTGGCGGTGTCGGGGTTGGTGGAATAGAGATACACCTTGCCCGCGCCGCCGGTGGCCAGGATCGTGTGGCCGGCGCTGAAGGTCAGCACCTCGCCGCTGGCGGTGTCGAGCACATAGGCACCATGGCAGCGGTTACCGGGTTGTTTCAGATGCCGGTCGGTGATGACGTCGACCAGCATGTGGTGCTCATAGAGCGTGATGCCGGGCGTCTTGCGGACCTGTTCCATCAGCGTGCGCTGCACGGCAGCGCCGGTGGCGTCGGCCGCATGCACGATGCGGCGCTGGCTGTGGCCGCCCTCGCGGGTCAGGTGCAGCTCGCCGGGGTGGCCGGCGTCTTCGGAAAAGGCCACGCCCAGCGCACGCAGCCAGGTAATGGCTTCGGGCGCACCTTCGACCACAGCGCGCGTGGCGGGCAGGTCGCAGAGGCCCGCACCTGCGACCAGCGTGTCGCTCACATGCTGCTCCAGCGTGTCACCTTCGGCCAGCACGGCAGCCATGCCGCCCTGTGCCCAGCCGCTGGCCCCGTCGCCAAGCGCACGTTTGGTCACCACCGCCACGCGCCGGCCAGGTGCCAGCAGCAGCGCGGCAGACAGGCCCGCCAGGCCACTGCCGATGATGAGGACGTCGAAGTTGTGTGAACCCAGGCTCTCAGCGGTCATGGAAACTCATTCATCGTTGAAATGAAATCAGGTCCTGGCGGAGTGGACTATCCAGCCAAGCAGGAGCCGCGGGACTGGCTTTGCCAGACCGCAGGCGGAGCGGCCCCTCGGGGGCAGGGAGCTACACGCAGTGAGCGACCGTGGGGCTCCATTGAACCGTGGGGGCAATATTTAGGCTGGGGTGTAAGCCAGCCGCACATAGATGGGTGCGAAAGCCTCGGCCTGCGTGACTTCCAGCAGGCCTTCCTTGGAGAGCTCCAGCAGCGCGATAAAGGTCACCACCAGCACCGGCATGCCGCGCGTGGCGTCGAACAGGTCTTCAAATTCGAGGAACTTTCGGCCCTGCAGCTTGCGCAGCACGATGCTCATGTGCTCGCGCACCGAGAGTTCTTCTCTGGAGATGACGTGGTGCTGCACCAGGCGGGCGCGTTTGACAATGTCGCGCCAGGCGTCCTGCAGGTCCACGATGTGCACATCGGGAAAGCGCGGCTGCAGTGATTGCTCGACATACACCTGCGCGCGCAGGAAATCCCGGCCGAACTGCGGCACTTCGTTGAGCTTGTGGGCGGCCAGCTTGATCTGCTCGTACTCGAGCAGGCGACGCACCAGCTCGGCGCGCGGGTCTTCCGGCTCCTGGCCTTCCGCCACCTTCTTGGGCGGCAGCAGCATGCGCGACTTGATCTCAATCAGCATGGCCGCCATCAGCAGGTATTCGGCCGCCAGTTCCAGGTTGGTGCTGCGGATTTCGTCGACATAAGTGAGGTACTGGCGCGTGACCGCCGCCATCGGGATGTCGAGGATGTTGAAGTTCTGCTTGCGGATCAGGTACAGCAGCAAGTCCAGCGGTCCTTCAAACGCCTCCAGGAAGACCTGCAGCGCATCCGGCGGGATGTACAGGTCGTGCGGCATGGCAAACAGCGGCTCGCCATAGAGGCGCGCCAGCGCCACCTGGTCGATCACGGCGGGCATGTCCGGGCTCAGGGTTGCGGACAGCTCCTGCCCGGCGGCCGGCGGCAGCTCCTGGGGGGACGGTGAAAAGGGGGTTTGAGACATGAAAGAGGCCGAAGCGGTGCGCGTTAAAGATTTGCTATGAAAAAGATAGCTGCTTGCGCTCGTCCTGCAAGGGCTGAAAGCCTGTTCGGCCCTTATTTTCCGTTCGGGTGGCTGCTGGTGCCGTACACGTAAGGCTGCTGGGGAACCTTGGCCTCGCCGTATTCCGCCTGCTCGGTGCGGTTCAGGTTCTTGTCCCACAACAGCGCGCGCCCGGCGCGTTGCTCGGCTTCCAGCGTGGGCTTGTTGGCCTTCAGCTGGTCGATGAACTGCGTGGTATCGGAGGTGTAGTCGGAGCGGCGGAAGAAGTTGAGGAGGGACATGGGTCTAAACTGCCTGAATCGTATAGTTGGCTGATTTTACCGGGGTCTGCCTTGCGCTCCTTGTTACCACCTTTCCCACCCTCCTTCGCACCGGCCCGAACGGGCTTTTCAGCACTTTTTTCCGTCAGGACGTTCATCTGTACGGGTCTGCTCTCATTTGTCCTGGGCCTGGTGGCGTGCGACGCGCAGCGCATTGCCGAACTGGAAGAAGGCGTGGCCACGGAAGCCGATGTACGCGCCCGCTTTGGCGAGCCCGAGAAGGTGTGGGAAGCGGCCGACATGGCCGAAACGCCGCAGCCCGGCGCTGCGGCGGCGCCGGGCGCCCGCACCTTCGAATACAACCGCCAGCCGGAGGGCAAGGTCAACTACATGATCACGATAGGTGCAGACGGCAGGATGAGCGCGCTGCGGCAGGTGCTGACACCGCAAAATTTTGCCAAGGTGCAGCCCGGTATGCGCATGGAGCAGGTGCGCAAAATGCTGGGCAAGCCAATGAAGGTCACACCCTATGCGCTGAAACAGGAAACCCACTACGACTGGCGTTACCTGAACCCGCCGTCTGCGGCGCGTATTTTTACCGTGGTGTTTGACCGGGACCTGAAGGTGGTCAGCACGGGTTCGGTGGACGATGAAAGCGCCAATCCTGCGGGTGGGATGCGGTGATGGTGGCTGTCAGCCGCGGTAAATTGGTCGATTACCTGAAGTCTCATCGCTTTTGGTATATCGCGGTCATCTTGACGATGGGCGTGCTTTTTGTCGGAGTTCCCCTGCTGGGATTGCACGGTATGCAGGTGCCAGGTCGAGGACAGGCCAGTGTTTTTGTCGGAACCATCGAGCCCCTGCCGTTAAAGACAGACTTTTTGTCTTGCCGATGGTGTTTACGTCCTCAATTGACCGCTCCAATGGTAGTGAGGCGGGCCGACGGCATTGCGCTGGCGTTTAGTTGCGCTTCACCAAGTCTGACATCCCGCATTACGGCTTGTTTCCCCGGTCAGTCGTCCCATCACGGAAAGTTGGTCAAGGTTTATTGGAGCGAGCAGCCTTCCGGTTATCTTTCGGGTTCTGTGAAAAGGCCGTCGCGGATAGAAGCTGTGGCGGGCGAAGTCCTTTTTTCTGAACAGGACGCACAGGAAAAAATCGCCGCCGAGCGCCGGTCCCATCTTTATTTTTTGGCGTTTCTGGTTGTTCTGGCAGGGCTGTTTTACTATCCGTCGATGGTCTTCCTGGACTGGGTGCAGGTAGCTGAGCGTCGTCGAAGTACGCATGGCGCGGAATAGTGACCGCAGAAGGTTATACAGTCTAGACTCGCTCGATCTTTTCAAGAAATCCTGAGCGTTCCATCACGGCCAGCGGCTGGGCATTGAGCCCCGCCAGCACCAGCCGGCCGCCGCGCAGCACGATGGCCTTGTGCAGCTGCTCCAGCACATCGAGCCCGGAGGTGTCCAGCGATTGCAGCGATTGCACGTCCAGCCGCACCACCAGGCCTTTGGGCGCGCTTTCCACCACGTTCAGGATGGGGTCGAGCTTGGCGACGGCGCCAAAAAACAGCGAGCCGTACAGCTGGAAGCTGGCGCCGTCGGCGCTGCGTGAGACCTCCACCACCTGGAACAGGGTGCTCATGCGTCGTACAAACAGCACGCAGGCCAGGATCAKGCCGACCTGCAGGGCGACCGTCAGGTCAAAAACTACGGTCAGCAAAAACGTGCCGAGCATGATGAGCCGGTAATGGCTGCTGGCCTGGCGCAGGTGGGCGAATTCGCGCCATTCCCCCATGTTCCAGGCCACATACAGCAGGATGCCCGCCAGCACCGCCAGCGGCACATGGACGGCCAGCGGGGCGGCTACCAGCACCACCACCACTAGCGTGAGGGCATGCACCACGCCCGAGACGGGAGAGGTGGCGCCCGAGCGCACGTTGGTCACCGTGCGGGCAATGGTGCCGGTGGCGGGCATGCCGCCAAAGAACGGCACCACAAAGTTGGCCACGCCCTGGGCCATCAGCTCCTGGTTGGGGTCATGACGCGGCAGGCCGGAAATCTGGTCGGACACGCGGGCGCAGAGCAGCGATTCCACCGCACCCAGCAGTGCAATGGTGATGGTGGGTGCCACCAGCAGCCGCACCGTCTCCCATGAAAAGTCAGGCAGCGCAAAGGAAGGCAGGGCACGGGGTATGCCGCCAAAACGCGTGCCGATGGTTTCCACCGGCAGGCTCAGCAAATAGGCAAACGCGGTAAGCGTCACCAGCGCCACAATCGGCCCCGGCATGCGCGACGCCATGCGCGTGGCCCGCTTGAGCTGCACGCCCTCGACGGCCTGCATCAGCCTGATCAGCCGCGTGGTGAAACCGCCGGCGCTTCGCGTGTGCACGGCAAACAGCTTGGGCCACACAAAGAGGCCGAGCAGGCAGGCCAACCCCAGCCCCAGCGCGTAAGGGTTGAAGCTGTCCAGGTGTTCGCCGATCACACGCAGCTGCGAAAAAAAATCGGCCGGCATCTTGGGCACCACCAGCCCCAGCAGGTCCCTGACCTGCGACAGCACGATCAGCACTGCGATGCCGTTGGTAAAACCCACCACGATGCTCACCGGCACGTAACGCACCAGCGTGCCCATTCTGAAAAAACCCAGCAGAAAGAGCAGCACACCGGCGCAGGCGGTGGAGATCAGCAGGTTGGCCAGGCCGTAGCGTTCAAGAATGCCGTAGACGATGACGATGAAGGCGCCGGCCGGGCCGCCTATCTGCACTGCCGAGCCGCCCAGCGCAGAGATCAATGCGCCGGCGATGATGGCCGTCCAGATGCCGGCCTCGGGCTTGAGGCCGGAAGCGATGGCAAAAGCCATGGCCAGGGGCAAAGCCACAATACCCACCGTGACGCCGGCCCCGGCATCCTTGAAAAAACGCTCGCGGGTGTAGCCGGCAAGCGCTGAAAACAGGCGCGGGCGAAATGGGGCGAGATAGGCCGGTAAATGCATCATGCGGCGGGCGTGGGTCGTGGG
>NZ_JBFUGX010000234.1:0-11556 GCF_056402675.1 Polaromonas sp. P3_C2
AGGTTAATTCCCACGGCTTGAGGAAGGCGCGCGGTAGTTGCGCCGCAGTTTCGCCGATCTTCTGCAGGTAAATCATGCGCTCCTGCGGGTAGTGAAGGCGGTACACCCCCGGCGCATAGCCATCGACCTGGCGCTGCAGTGCCAGGTAAATTTCCAGCAGGTGCATCCCTCCCGCTGAAGCAAGGGCCCGATGAGGCAAATAGCCTGTGCGAGGATGTTTGATGTGCACAACCCCGGCAAGCGACCACAGCAGCTGATGCAGCGCAGAAGCGGATACCGTGCGATCGTCAAAGGTATTGCTGGTTACGCGGGAGGACAGAAATCTGTCAAGCGGTGCACTTTCCACCGTGACGGCGGCCTCGGGCAAGGCACTGGGCGCTTGCTCGGTATTCCACAAGAACCGGCCCGCGATGCCGTTAGTGAGCGCGGGAGATGCTCTGATGCCCAAAGGGCTGAGCTGGAACGCATAACGCGCCGCATGAGCACTCGCCAGGCTGGCATCGATCAATGCGCCTTCGCTGAGCAGAAAAGTCAGGAATTCGGAAAACTTTGCACGGGCCTGTGTATCGGCAATGCTGCTGACGGCCTGGTTGGCAGTGCGGGTGCCGTCGCATAAAGCGAAAACATGCTCCAGCAGGACCGCCGGCGCCTCTATCTCGACAATCTCGCTCGCATGGCGAACCACCAGCATGGCTTTGCGGCCTTTGCTGCGTATGCAACTGGCGCCCGCCAGCATGGGCGCCAGGCGATCCCAATCGGTCAGGCAGGCTTCGACGGCCGCCGGCACTCTGGGGTTCAGGATGCTGTTGTGCGTACCTGTGCGAGTCATTGCGGGAATGCTGTGATCCACCCATAGGCGTCGTCCCGGAGATTCCCGGCCGGCGGGCGGGTCATGCGGATGTCAATAGGCACGTAGATGTCTCCGAAGAGGGTAATAGGCTGCCTGGCGCGCGGAGTTGTGCGGGACAGAGTGGAGAGGCTCCGGCCCCATCGGCGAAGCGCTCACTAATATATCCGCGCAGTTCGGAATTTGTTTGTTTTTTCTGCGGACCATCGCATTCGTTTGTTCTCCGCTGTCACTTGTCATGGCTACCTCGTCAGCCGTTGCACTATCCCGGTAAATCAAGCCTTGCGCCGCAAATGGCATGGCCTGTTGGTCTGGTGATTGAGGGTTTTCCTAAACAAAGTGGTAAATGTGAGGATGTATTGATGAAATACCGTTGAGCAGTTCTCCAAAGGGTTGGAGGAGGGGTGAGGGGCAGGGGCCCGAGCCGGCGGTTCACCATTAGGTAGATCACATGGTTGCGATCGTCAGCGGCAATAGCCTGGGCTTGGGTTCAACGTCATTGGCCACGCTGGGGCGAGGCGGGCTGCTGGGGGCGGCCGGCCAGGGGCGAAGCGGCGAGCAGGCGTTTGTCAATGTGGCCAATGGTAATTTGGTGCTGCAGGACCGGGACGACTACCTGGTTGCGCACGGCGTGAACCTGACGGCGCTGCGCACCTACAACAGCCAGGGCAAGCTCAACGACGACAATGCCGACAACTGGTCCATGGGGGCCTATGCCCAGCAGGTGAAACTGGCGGGCACACTGAACGCTGCCGGCAGCACCCTCACCCGCACCGCCCGGGACGGCAGCGAGTCGGTCTACAGCTGGGACGCTGGCAGGCTCGCCTATGTGAGCACCGACGGCGCCGGCGCCTACGACACCATCAAGGCGGTCGGCAGCGACTACGTCTGGACCGACGGCGACACCGGCCTGACCGAAACGTATGAGGCCGCCACCGGGCGGCTGGCCAGCACCACCGACGCCAGCGGCACGAGCGCCAGCTACGCCTACAACGCCTCGGGCCTGCTCTCCAGCATGACCAGCGCCAGCGGCGACGTCACCTACCTCGACTACGTGGGCAGCAACGTTTCCAAAGTGCGCACCGTCAGGGCCGACGGCACGACCCTCACCCGCGTGGCCTATGCCTACGACACGAGCAACCGCCTATCTTCGGTGAGAGTGGACCTCAGTCCGGAAGACGCCAGCACGGCAGACAACTATTACTACCAGACCACCTACACCTACGACGGCGCCAGCACCCGCGTGGCAAGCGTCACCCAGAGCGACGGCACCAGCCTGACGTTCACCTACGTGCAAGTGGGCGCCGACTACCGGGTCGCCACCGTCAGGGACGGGCTCAACCACACCACGAGCTACAGCTACGACACCGTCAACAATCGCACCACGGTGACCGACCCGCTCGGCCTCGTCACCAGCTACGAGTACGACGGCGCAGGCCAGCTCACCAAGATCACGGCACCCGCGGTCGGCGGCGTGGCACGGGTCAGCAGCTTTGCCTACAACGCCGCCGGCGACCTGACCCAGGTCACCGACGCGCTGGGCCAGGCGACGGCGATGGAGTACGACGCCAACGGCAACCAGGTCCTGCAGCGCGATGCGAGTGGCAACACCGTCACGCGCACCTACGATGCCCGCAACCAGCTGCTGACCGAGTCCACCTATACCGTGGCCGACCCGGACGGCGCCGGTGCCGGCCAGCCCGCCCTGCCGCTCACGACGCGCTACGTCTACGACGCCGCCAACAAAAACCTCCTGAGGTTTGTGCTCAGCCCGACAGGGCGCGTGACTGAGTTCCGCTACAACGCCTGGGGCGAGCAGGTTGCCAGCATCCAGTACAGCGCGGCAGCCTACAACGTGGCCGCCCTGGGCGCCACGGCCGTGCCCACAGAAGCGGCCATGGCCACCTGGGCCGGCGCGCAAAACCTTCTCCTGAGCACGCGCTCCGACCGGGTGCTGGACGCACGCGGGCAACTGCAGTCGGTCACGGTGTACGCCAGGGTCGACGCCGCGGGCAACGGCGTTGCCGACGGCAGCCAGTCGACGACCCAATACATCTACGACCAGGCCGGCCTGCTGCTCAAGACCATCTCGGGGACGGCGGGCGTCAGCCTGTACACCTACGACGGCCTGGGCCGCGTGCTGTCGGTGCAGAACGCGCTGGGGCAGACCACGCTGACCAGCTACGACGACGCCGGCCGCAAAACCACCGTCAGCTTCGCCAACGGCCTGTCGACCAGCAGCACCTATGACGCGGCTGGCCGCCTCATCAGCGTCACGCAAAGCAGCGCGCAGACCGCCAACCTGGGCACCACGCTTTACGTCTACGACGCCGACAACCGTCTCACGATGACGCAGGACCCGAGCGGCGTGCGGGCCTGGATGCTGTATGACGAAGCCGGCCGCAAGACCGCCGACATCGACGGCAACGGCAGCCTGACGGAATACGTCTACAACAAGAACAACCAGGTCACGCAGACCATTGCCTACGCAAGCGCGGTGAATGTGGCCAGCCTCGTCAACGGGTCCGGCCAGCCGCTGAACCCGTCGCTGGCGGCGGTGCGGCCGGCCGGTGTTGCCGCCGACCTCAAGTCCTGGCGCGTCTACGACAGCGCCGGCCGCCTGCTCAAGACGGTGGACGGCCAGGGCGCCGTCACCGAGATGCAGTACGACGGCGCCAGCCGCCTGGTATCCGTCACGCATTACGCCAACCTCATCTCAACCGCGGCGCTGGGTGCAGCACCGGCCGCCGGCAGTGTTGCGCCCACGGCCAACGCCGCTGCCGACCGCGTCGAGAGAAACTTCTACGACGACGACGGCCTGCTGCGCGCCAGCCTCGATGCCGAAGGCTACCTCACGGAATTGAGGTACGACAGCGCCGGGCGCCTGGCCAGCCGCACCGCCTACGCCACGGTGACCGCCCAGGCCCTGCGCGCCAGCGGAACGCTGGCCCAGCTTCTGCCGGCCACGGATGCCAGGGACATCACCACACGCCTGGTGCTCAACGCCCAGGGCCAGGTGGCCGGCGAAATCGATGCCGAGGGTTACCTGACCGAGAAGGTCTACGACGCCAACGGCAACCTCACCCAGAGCATCCGCTACGCCACGGCTGTCAGCGCCGGCGCGCTGGCCGCCTTCACCTCCAGCACGACGGTTGCCGATCTTCGCCCGGCCGCCAGCGCGCAAGACCGCAGCAGCAGCGCTACCTACGACCTCCTGAACCGCGTCGTCACGTCAACCGACGCCGCCGGCACCGTCACGCAGTTCACGTATGACAGCACAGGCAACCTGACACAAAAGGTGTCCGCCGCCGGCACCTCCGAGGCCCGCACGCTGACAGCGAAGTACGACCTGCAGGGCCGCCTGGTCGGCGAGCTCACCGGTGTCGGCAGCGCGCTGCTCACGGGCAGCCTGACGCAGGCGCAGATCGACGCCGTCTGGAGCCAATACGGCCTGACCCACGCCTACGACGCCGCGGGCCGTCGCACCAGCACGACCGACGGCTACGGCAATAAGACGCTGTTCTTCTACGACGTCGACGGGCATCTGACGCACACGGTCAACGCGCTCGGCGAGGTACGCGAGAGCCAGTACAACGCCCTGGGGCAGCTGACGTCCACGGTGAGCTACGGCACCCGCATCAACCTGGCCGGGCTGACAGGCGCCAATGCCGGCGGGCTGGTCAATGCCGCGCTCACCGCCGCCATCGTGGTGAATGCCGCGCTCGACAGCAAGGCCACCTATGCCTACAACAGCTTCGGCGGCCTGGCCAGCAGCACCGACGCGCTGGGCAATGTCACCGCCCTGGGCTACAACGCCTTCGGCAATGAAGTCAGCCGCGTGCAGGACCTGGGCGCATCGCAAACCCTGACGCGGACCACCACGGTAGACCGGCGCGGCCTGGCGACCGGGGCCGTGCTGGATGCCAGCGGCATCAACGCCATCACGTCCGCCGTGTACGACGCCTTCGGCCGGCTGACCAGCAGCACCGATGCCAACGGCCACACCAGCACCCGGACCTTCGACAGGCTGGGCCGCGCCGTCACCAGCGTTGACCCGCTCAATGTCACGCGCAGCAGCAGCTACGACGCCTTCGACAGGGTACTCACGCAGACCGACGGCCTGGGCCAGGTCACGAGCTACAGCTATGACAAGGTGGCGCGCTCTGTCACGGTCACCACGCCCGAGAGCGTCAGCGTCACGACGGTGCAGACCCGCCTGGGCCAGACCCAGAGCGTGACCGACGGCCTGGGCAACACCACCAGCTTTGCCTACGACCTCAACGGCAACCTGCTCACCACGACAACAGCGCTGACCACCACCAGCCAGAGCTACGACCGCAGCAACCGGCTGGCCAGCACGACGGACGCCAACGGCAACCTGGTGGTGCTCGGCTATGACGCCGCCAACCGGGTTCTGGCGCGCACCGTCGATCCGGCGGGCCTGAACCTCACCACCACCTACGGCTACGATGCCAAAGGCCAGCAAGTCACCGTGACCGACCCGCTGGGCATCGTCACCCAGTTCAGCTACGACCTCAAGGGCCAGCTGACCCAGCAGGCGGTCGACCCCCTGGGCCTGAACCTCGTGACGGCCTACAGCTACGACGGGCGCGGCAAGACGCTGACGGTGACAGACCCCCGCGGCACGGTCACCCGCTACACCTACGACAAGCTCGGGCGCCGCACTCTGGAGCAGGTCGACCCGACGGGCCTGAACCTCACGCGCAGCTATGCCTACGACAAGGCCGGCAACGTCACCAGTTCCACCGATGCGAACGGCAACCTCACGCGTTACGCCTACGACGCGGGAGACCGGCTGGTGTTCACCGTCGATGCGGCGGGCAACGTCAGGCAGAGCGGCTTTGACGCGGAAGGCCGCGTCGTCAAGACCACGGTCTATGCAACGGCTATCACACCGGCGGATATGGCCGGCTTGCCGGCGGCCGCCAGCGTGGCGCAAATCCAGGCCAGGGTGCTTGCCGCCGCGGGCTCGGACCTGGTGGAGAACCGCGTCTACGACAGGGACGGCCGGCTCACGGCCACGGTCAACGCCCTGGGCGAGGTGGTCAAGTACGTGTATGACGCGGCAGGTCTACGACTCCAACGGCAATGTGCTGGAGCGGCTGGCTTACGCCAGGCCGATAGCGCCGGCAACCACTGCCACCGCTGCGGCCATCACGGCCGCAGTCGTGGCTTCCGGCAGCGATGTGCGCGTGCGCAATGTGTACGACCAGGCCAACCGGCTGGTGTACCGTGCCGACGGCGTCGGCGCCGTCACGCGTTTCGTCTACGACAGCAACGGCAACACCGTCAAGACCGTCCAGTACGCCACGGCCATCGCCGGCTCGGCCGCGCCGGCCAGCGTCACGGCCAGCGCCGCCGACCGCATCACCGTGTTCGCCTATGACAAGGCCAACCGCCAGACCTTCAGCGTCGACGCCCTGGGCGGCATCACACAATTGGTTTACGACAGGAATGGCAATGTGGCGCAACGCCTGAGCTACGCTGCGGCCATGACGGCGCCCACGGCAGCCGGCACGCCCAGCGCCCAGGCGATCCAGTCCGCGGTGGTCCCCGATGCCGCCAACGACCGCATCGAGCGCTTTGCCTACGACCTGGCCAACCGAAAAGTCTTTGACATTGATGCCAACGGCGCGGCCACCGAAACAACATTCGACGCTGCCGGCAACGCCGTGCAGCTCAAGCGCTATGCCGCGCTCGTCAATGTGTCGACCCTTGGCGCCACGGCCTCTGAAGCGGCGGTTCGCGCCTTGCTCGTGGCTGACGCGGCGAACGATCGCGTGGAAAAGCGCGTGTTCGACGCCAGCAACCGCCAGGTCTACGGTGTTGATGCCCTGGGCTATGTCCGCAAGACGGTGTACGACGGCACCGGCGCCATCAAGGGCGTGACTGAATACGCCCTGGCCATACCGGCGGCCACGGCCGGCACGGCCACCGCGATCGCAGGCGCCGTCGTTGCTTCGGCCGCGAATGACCGCAGCAGCAGCTTTGTCTATGACGCCGCGGGCCGCCTGACGGGCAGCACCGATGCGTTGGGTTTCACTGAATCCAATACCTACAACGGACTGGGTGAAAAGCTCAGCTTCACGAACAAGAAATCTGCGACCTGGACCTACGACTACGACGCGGGCGGTCGCCTCATCCAGGAAACCTCACCTCAGGTTTCCTTGACATCCGTGGTGGTGAATGCGGGCGGCAATCTCGAGGTCAATGAGACCGCCTCCGGCGCGGCAGGTGTTGTCACGCGCCTGGCATACGACGCGCTCGGCAACCTCGTTTCCCGCACTGAAGCTTTCGGGCGTGCGGAGCAGCGGCTAACCAGCTATGAATACGACGCCCTCGGCCGGCAGGTCAAGACGACCTACCCCGCGGTGGGCGTGTACAACGCCGCCACCGACAATCTCACGACCAACGGCGCGACAGGCTTGGCCACGCGTACTGAAACGCAGCAGACGCTGTTCAGCCAGGTCAGCTACGACATGCTGGGAAACGCCATCGCCAACCGCGACGTCGCCGGCAACTTCAGCTACAAGGCCTATGACAAGCTTGGCAATGTCAGCTATGAGGTCGACAGCCTGGGCTTTGTGACCGGCTACACACGCAATGTCATGGGCGAGGTCACCCGTCTGGTGCGCTTTGGATCGGCGACGACTTTGCCGAACGGCAACCCTGCAAGCCTGTCGGTGGCTCAGGTCGATGCCGCGGTCAACGGGGCAGGCGTCAACCACGGCATGGACCGCAACCTCCTGACCCAGTATGACCGTGTGGGGCGCGCTGTCCGGATCACCGAGCCGCAGACCTATGTCTACGACCCGGACGCCGCCAACGGCAGCCAGTATTTCATTGCGGGAAAAACCACCCGCAATACCTTTGACGCATTCGGCAACCTGATCCGCGTCGCCTTGCTGAAAAACCCGGCGACCGATACCTGGACATCCACCACCAACTATTTCGACAAGCGTGGCCAGCAAACCGCCAGCGTGGACGCCTTGGGCTACCTGACCACCCAGGCTTTCGACGCCGCTGGAAACCTCAGCGCGCACACCGAATTCGCCACGGCGATCGCGGGCTGGAACAGCGCATCTCCCGCCGCTGCCTCGCCGGCCGCCACTGGCAGCGCCGACGACCGGACCACGCTATACATCTTTGACCGGGGCAACCGCAAGACCTCGGAAGTCAGGGTGAACGTCGAGTACAGCGACAACAGCAATGCGACCAGCGTACGCGGCAACCTGAGTACGACCTACGGCTACGACAGCGTCGGCAACCTGACCCGCACGACTGACGCCGCCGGTGCCTCCACCTACAGCTACTATGACGCCATGGGCCGCGTCACGGCGATTGCGGCCCCTGCACGGGCAAGCACGGCCGACGGCAGCGTGTTGACCCCGTTGACGGTGTTTCGCCGCGATGCCTACGGCAACGTGGTCGTCAAGACCGACTTTGCCAAGGGTGCCAGCGCTGCCAGCGAGAGCGCTTACACCGCGGCAACGGCCGACGCAGCGGATCGCCAGACCATGGCATATTTCGACCGCTCGGGCCATGTGACCCAGCTCGCGGACGCACAAGGCTACAACCACTACAGCTCCTACGATGCGCATGGCAGCATCGCCAAGGAATGGCAAGCCGTCACGGGCAATGACGGTGTCACCAGAACACTGTTTCGGGCTTATCAATACGACAAGCTGGGCCGCCAGACCCACGTCATTGACCCGGCTTCCACCACCGTGCTGCAGGGTGGCCTCAATACGGTGCAGGTCGGCTCGGCCACCACGGTAGCGAATGAGGCGGGATCGCTGACGCTGGCGGGCAGCAACAGTGTTTCCCTGACGTGGTCCAGCTTGGTCAATGCTGCGGGCGGCTTGGTGCGCGTCCAGGTCGACTACCAGACGCTGTCGACCTACAGCCCGGTCGGCTCCAACGAGTCCGGCATTATCTATGGCGGCACGCCCAGCCACGCGGCGAGYCAGGTACAGGATTTCGGCGCCGCTGCCGCGAGTGGCGGCGTTACGTTAGGCTGGGGAAATGCCAGCGCAACAGACGGCGGCATTTCACAGCTCAGCTACATACGTATCTGGCAGCAGGATGCTGGTGGCAACTGGATCGCCAAATGGGAAGGCAGCGCCGCGCAGGCGACCGGCTCCGGCATCACCACCGTCAGCCAGGCGCAAGCCGGCGTGGTGGACACCGCGGTCGAGTACAACGCCTTCGGCGAGATGACGCGCAAGGGCGTCAATGGCGGGCGGCAGGAGTATTTCGACTATGACAACGCCGGCCACATCTGGCGGACTAACGGCGGCGATGGCGTCGACAAGGTCGCGCTCTACGATCTGCAGGGACACCAGACGGCGGACATCCGCAGCGCCGGCTCAGGCCGGGCCAATACCAACCTGCTGGCTTTCACCAGCGCAGACCAGGTTGCTGCGCTGACCGACGTGCGCCGCACCGACATGCGCTACGACGCGATCGGCCATCTGACACAGCAGCTGCAGCCCGAGCGCCTGCAGACGCAAGGCGGAGTGCTGGTGCGCCAGAACGCCACCCACGCTTATGTTTCCTCGTCTTCAAGCATCATCGGGCGCGACGAATCCGGCAACATCCTGGGCTGGACCGGCACCAATAGCGTGTCCTTGAGCTGGACCAGCCTCGCAAGCCTGGGCAGCGGCGACGTCAAGGTGGTCATGGACTACGTGACGCCGATCTATACCAATTTTGTGGGTGCCACCATCATTGGCACCGACGAAGCCGGCCAGCCGATCTATGCCAGGGACGAAGCCGGAAACATCATCGGAACGGTTGTGCAAGCCGGCGGCGCCGCGGGTAGCCGCAGCCAGATACTGACCGCCGAGCAAGGCGCCAGCGGCGTCACCATGAGTTGGCAAGATCCTGCCGGCACCATTAACGGCGGCCTTGGCAGCGTAACGCGCCTGCGTCTCTATAAGAAAGACCTGCAGGGCAACTGGCAGCAAATCAGCGACCAGACCAGCTTGGGCTATAGCGGCAACACCATTGAAGTGGCCGTGCCCACCGACCCCGGGACCGACATCCAGCTGCAGCTGCGCCCTGCGGGCACCGCCGGAAGCGGCGGCTGGAGCAACGTAGCCCTGACCAATTTCGGCGACGCGTTGCGCTTTGACGCGTCCGCACTCGGTATAGGCAACTATGAATACCGGGTGCTGACCACGCCGCCCRGTGCCGCGACGCGGACCACGGCGACCGGCAACCTGTCGATGGCGATGCCGGCCCTGTCAACCATCAGCGCGCCGCTGGGCTTTGTCCAGACCGGCGTTTACGGCTGGGCAAGCCCGGGCGCAGGCGTCGAACAGGTCTTGCGCGTCAGGCCGGCCGGCAGCACTGGTGCCTGGCAGGTCCGTACGGTGGCTCCGCGCGGCGGTGGCTACGATGGCGCCGACGTGAGCAACCTGGGCGCGGGCACCTACGAGTACGAACTGCTCTGGATACACGCCGGGGAGGGAGCTCCCTACGCGCACGCCACCGGCCAGATCGCGGTCGTCGCGCCCTACGTCCAGACCCAGTGGATCACCCCGGCCAATCCGGCCAACTACATCACCGGGTACACGAACGCCCAGTACAGCGCGCCGGTCATGGTGCAAACGGTCACCTACAACGAATCCGGCCAACCCGTCTACACCACGGTGCTGGGTGCCAATTACCAGTGGAGCGGTAATGTCGTTGTCGGCGTTCCTTACCCCGTGTGGACGCTGACCAGCTACACCACGGCGTACTACACCGTGCAGGTGCCGACGCAAGGGCCACCCATCATCATCGGGTACGACGAAAGCATGCAGCCGATTTATGCGCGCGATGAATCCGGCAACATCATCTACCAGACGATTTACGTTCCCACGACTTACAGCTACCAGGCGCCGGTGTATTCGAACGTGTGGTATTTGCCGCCGGACCCGGCTCAGTACATGACGGTCCCGAGCAAGCCTATTTACGGCCCGCCCATCGCGTACCAGGTCGTTGTCGGATACGACGAAAGCACCGGTTACATCTACGGCACGCAACTGGCCGAGCATTACCAGTGGAGCGGCAATGTGGTGGTCGCCGTACCGTATTCGGTCTCTACCTATATCCCGACGCAGTATTACGCCAGCAATACGACGGCAGCGGGCAGCAGCTCGGTCAGCCAGAGTGCTGGTGCCCAGCTGGGGCAAACCGCCGTCCAGAACGGAGACAGCCAGTGGGTTCGCCCGGTCATCAACCAGAAGACCGACCGCTGGGGCAACGTGCTGGAGATCAACGACCCGCGCTCCGCGAACTGGAAAACCAGCTATCGCTACAACGCCAGCAATGAGCTGATCCAGCAGATCCAGCCCGACAGCGGCGGCAACCAGGGCGCAGGCAGCCCGGTGACCAATATCTACTACGACCGCATGGGCCGCCAGGTTGCCCTGAAAGATGCGAACGGCAACGTCAACGGCCAGGTATTTGATGCCGCCGGCAATCTGGTGCAAGACATCCACGCGGACGCCGCCGTATCCAGTTACCGCTACGACGCCTTCGGCAACCGCGTCAAGGCCACCGACGCGCGCGGTTTTGTCACCACCTTTAACTACGACAAACTCAACCGCCTGCTCAGCACCGTGCGCCCGGCTGTGGGCATCTACAGTGTCAACAGCGCTAATTCCGCTTACTACATCGGCACCGGCGCCATTGTGGAG
>NZ_JBFUGX010000235.1:0-6047 GCF_056402675.1 Polaromonas sp. P3_C2
ATGCATGGCCAGGTAAAAGCCCGAACCGAGCTCTTCCATCTGCTGGATGGCTTCAAGCCGCTGGCCGGCCTGCTTGGTCAGGCCTTCGATGTCGGGCACCATCAAATAGGCATAGGCCTGATGGTGGCTGCGGCCCACGCGCCCGCGCAGCTGGTGCAGCTGCGCCAGGCCGAACTTGTCGGCGCGGCTCATCACGATGGTGTTGGCGGTTGGCACATCGATGCCGGTTTCGATGATGGTCGAGCACAGCAGCAGGTTGTAGCGCTGGGCGATGAAGTCTTTCATCACGCGCTCGAGTTCGCGCTCGGGCATCTGGCCGTGCGCCACGGCGATTCGCGCTTCAGGCAGTATCTCTTCGAGCTTTTCGCGCCGGTTCTGGATGGTCTCGACCTCGTTGTGCAGGAAGTAAACCTGCCCGCCGCGCTTCAATTCGCGCAGCACGGCTTCCCGAATTACGCCGTTGTTTTCGCTGCGCACAAAAGTCTTGATGGCCAGGCGCCGCTGCGGGGCGGTGGCGATCACGCTCAGGTCACGCAGGCCTTCAAGCGCCATGCCCAGCGTGCGCGGAATTGGCGTGGCGGTCAGCGTCAGCACATCCACTTCGGCGCGCATGGCCTTCATGGCTTCTTTGTGGCGCACGCCAAAGCGGTGCTCTTCATCGATGATGAGCAGGCCCAGGCGCTCGAACTTCACGTCCTGGCTGAGCAGCTTGTGCGTGCCGACCACGATGTCGATCGTGCCGTCGGCCAGGCCCTTGATGGCGGCGGTAATCTCTTTGCCCGAGCGGAAACGGCTCATCTCGGCGATCTTGACCGGCCATTTGGCAAAACGGTCCACCAGCGTCTGGTAGTGCTGCTCGGCCAGCAGGGTGGTGGGCGCCAGCAGGGCGACCTGCTTGCCGCCGGTGACGGCGATGAAGGCGGCGCGCAGCGCGACCTCGGTCTTGCCGAAACCCACATCGCCGCAGACCAGCCTGTCCATGGGCCGCGGGCTGATCATGTCCTGGATCACGGCGTGGATGGCGGCGCGCTGGTCGGCGGTTTCCTCGAAGCCGAAGTCGTTGGCAAAGGTCTCGTAGTCGCCGGGCGAATAGCGGAAAGCATGGCCTTCGCGCGCGGCGCGGCGGGCGTAGATGTTGAGCAGCTCGGCGGCCGAGTCGCGGATCTGCTCAGCGGCCTTGCGTTTGGCTTTTTCCCACTGGCCGCTGCCCAGCCTGTGCAGCGGGGCTTCTTCGGCGCTGACGCCGGTGTAGCGGCTGATCAGGTGCAGCTGGCTGACGGGCACGTACAGTGTGGCGCTGTCGGCATATTCGAGGTGCAAAAACTCCTGCAGCAGCGGCGTGCCGTCGGCATTGGTGCCCTGGCCCAGGTCCATGTTGATGAGGCCGCGGTAGCGGCCAATGCCGTGGGCGCTGTGCACCACCGGGTCGCCCACGTTGAGTTCCGACAAGTCCTTGATCAGTGCTTCGACGTCGCTGACCTGTTCCTGCTTTTTGTTGCGGCGGCGCACGGTGGCGCCTGCGGCAAACAGCTCGGTCTCGGTGATGAAGTCAATGCCTTCTTCAAGCCAGCTGAAACCGGTGTTCAGCGCCGCTGTGGCGATGCCGAGTTTTTCGTCGCTGGTCTGGAAGTCTTCAAGCGAATCAAACGCCGGCGGACTGACGCTGCTGGCGCGCAGGAAGTCCAGCAGGCTTTCGCGCCGGCCGTCGCTTTCGGCCAGCACCAGCACCCGGTGGGCCGTGTTGCGTACGTGGCCCTTGAATTTGGCCAGCGGGTCTTCGGCGCCACGCACCACGGCCATTTCGCCGAGTTTTTGAAACTGCGCGTTGTCGGCCACGTCTTCGACCGTGGCGCGTATGGCCAGTTGCGCGTAGTCATTGGCGCGAGCGTAAAACTGCTCGGTGCCCAGAAACAGTGACTCCGGCGGCAGTGCCGGGCGGTCGGGCGCGTCGCGCACCAGGCGGTAACGGTCTTTGGTGTCTTGCCAGAAGCGCTGGAAGGCCGGCTCCAGGTCGCCGTGCAACACCACAGTGGCACTTTCGCCCAGGTAGTCGAACACCGTGGCCGTTTCTTCAAAGAAAAGCGGCAGGTAGTACTCGATGCCGGCGGTGGCTACGCCGTTGCCCATGTCTTTGTAGATGCGGCTCTTGGTCGGGTCGCCGTCCAGCAGCTCGCGCCAGCGGCTGCGGAACCGGGCGCGCGCCTCGTCGTCCATCGGGAACTCGCGTCCGGGCAGCAAACGCACTTCCGGCACAGGGTAGAGGCTGCGCTGGCTGTCGGGGTCAAAGGTGCGGATGCTGTCGATCTCGTCATCAAACAGGTCGACGCGGTAAGGCACGGGGCTGCCCATGGGGAAAAGGTCGATCAGGCCGCCGCGCACCGCGTATTCGCCGGGGCTGACGACCTGCGTGACGTGGCTGTAGCCGGCGAGGGTGAGCTGGGCTTTAAGTTTGGTTTCGTCGAGCTTTTGCTTGACCTTGAACTGGAAGGTATAGCCCGCCAGGAAGCTGGGCGGCGCCAGGCGGTAGAGCGCCGTGGTGGCCGGCACGATGACCACGTCGGCGCCAGTTTCCTTGTCGCGCTGCTGGATTCGCCACAAGGTGGCCAGGCGCTCGCTGATCAGGTCCTGGTGGGGCGAGAAGGTGTCGTAGGGCAGGGTTTCCCAGTCGGGAAACAGGGCGCAGCGCAGGTCAGGTGCAAAGAAGGCGATCTCGTCCATCAGGCGCTGGGCCGTGGTGGCGTCCGACGTGATGATGGCGGTGAGCTTACCGGCGGCTTTTTCGCGAATGCCCAGGCGCGCCAGCAGCAGGGCATCGGCGGAACCGGCGGGCTGGGGCAGGGTGTAGCGTTTGCCGGTGACGAGTGAGGGTAGGTGCATTGATCGGTGCGCTGGCTGGGGGCGTTTCAAACAATCAAAAAAGGAAAAGGCCAAAATTCAAACGACAAAAGCCAGACACCCCAAACCATCCGGAGTGGGGTGCCTGCATGCGTTCAAGCATCGATTTTAGAATCTATGATGAAGTTATGACGACAAGCCTTGCCAATAACCGTTCCGAACCCCGTTTTTTTGTGCTGATACCCTGTGCGGGGCAAGGTAGCCGGGCCGGAACCCCTCAAGCCAAGCAATACCAGGTGATTGACGGCATCCCTATGGTCCGCCATACCGTGGAGGCATTTCGGGCGCTTCCAGGCACTTTCGCCGGTTTGTGGGTGGTCATTTCCCCGTCGGATGACGACTTTTTGAAGGTGTTTCCCGATTTCGGCAACACGAACGAAACCCTGTGGGTTGGTGGTGGACTGACCCGTGCGGCCACGGTGCTGAACGGCCTCAAAGCGATGGTGGCGCGGCAACCCGGCGGCGCCGCCCTGACCGACTGGGTGCTGGTGCACGATGCGGCGCGCTGCCTGGTCACAGCCGGGCAGATCAAGGCCTTGATCCATGAATGCCGCAATGACTCTGTGGGCGGCCTGCTGGCTCAAAAGCTGCCGGACACGCTTAAAACCGAACGGGACGGCCGCGTGGCCGCCACTGTGGACCGTAGCGACAAATGGCTGGCGCAAACGCCGCAAATGTTTCGTATCGGCGCGCTGATCGATGCGCTGGAGCACACAGGAGACGCTGTCACCGATGAATCCAGCGCCATGGAAGCAATGGGCGTATCGCCCAGGCTGGTCAACGGCAGTGCGCAGAACTTCAAGGTGACCTATCCGGAAGATTTCGCTCTGGCGGAAGCGATTCTCTGGCAGCGCAGACGCAGCGGCGAAGTGGCTGGTTTTGCCGGCAGCCCTTGAATGCCGCCTGACTATTCAAACCATCTTATGAAAGCCCTCATCCATGTCCCTCGTGAATTTTCGAATCGGTGAAGGCTGGGACACCCACGCGTTGGTGCCTGGGCGCAAGCTCATCATCGGTGGTGTGGACATTCCCCACACCGTCGGCCTGCTTGGCCATTCGGACGCCGATGTACTGTTGCACGCCATCACCGATGCGTTGCTGGGCGCTGCCGGGCTGGGCGACATCGGCTCGCATTTTCCGGACACCGACGCGCGCTTCAAGGGCGCTGATTCGACCGTCTTGCTGGCGGAGGTCGGGCGCTTGCTGGCAGAGCGTGGCCACAAGATCGGCAACATCGACAGCACAGTCATTGCGCAGGCGCCCAAACTTGCGCCTTACATTGCGGCAATGCGCACGCGCATCGCMGAAGTGCTGGCGCTGGAAGTGGGACAGGTGAACGTCAAGGCCAAGACCGCCGAAAAGCTCGGCCCGGTAGGACAGGGCCTGAGCATGGAAGCCCGGGCTGTTGTTCTGCTTTTTTAGTGCTATCGTTTTGATAGCTGATCGCGCACGGCCTGCCTGGTCGGAGGGGTGATTTCTCTTTGAGGCCGGCTGCGGAGCCGGGCAACCGTCCGCAAGGGGAATCAGCTCCTGCGCAGCTTGATATGCGCGGCGAGCCCACCGGAGCCTGTGTTGGCCAGGCCAAACACACCGCCCATGCGGTGAATCGTCTTTTCGACAATCGCGAGACCCAGGCCCGCGCCGGTAGCGGCCGTGCGTGCGGCGTCTCCCCGGAAAAACGGGCGGGTGAGCTTGGACAAGGTCTCGGGCGCCACGCCCATGCCGTGATCCCGTACCTTGATCAGCACCCACTGGTCACGGCCTTTGGCCGCAATATCAACCAAGGCAATGCCGGTTTCAGGTGTCTTGCCGTAGCGCCTGGCATTTTCCAGCAGGTTTGAAATCACGCGCGACAACTCGACCTCGTCGGCCAGCACCGCCATGTCGTCCGGGATGGTCACCGTGACCCGCATGTCTTCATAGTCGGCGATGGCGTATACGGCGGCATCGACCACCGCATTGAGTGACACCCGCTCCAGCCGCGGTGGCTCGGGCCGTGCGTAGTCAAGGAATTTGTCGATGATGGCGTCCAGCTGGGTAATGTCGGCCGCCATGTGCTCGCGTGCATCCATGTCAGTGACGCTCATCTCGGTTTCCAGGCGCAGCCGGGCCAGCGGGGTGCGCAGGTCATGGGAAATCCCCGCCAGCATGATGACCCGGTCCTGCTCGATTTTGGACAGCTGCTCGGCCATGCGGTTAAAGCCGATGTTGACCTCACGGATTTCACTGGTCGCCACTTTTTCATCGAGCAGGCTGGCATCGAAGTCGCCGTCCCGCATCCGGCTGGCCGCGAACGACAGCTGCTTGAGCGGCCGGTTGATCAGGCGGGCAATAAAGGCTGCCCCGGCCAGCGACAGCGCTGCCGCCGTGATGAGCCAGATGATCCAGGTGCTGTTGCGCGAGGGCCCGATCTTGGAAGGGTCTGTGAGCAGCCAGTACGCATCGCCGTCGATGGTAAAGCCCACCCACAGGCCCTTCTGGCCGTTGACGCTGCTGGCCACCACCGTGCCGTTGCCCAGCCGCGCCTTGAGTTCTTCGGCGGTGCGCTCGCCCAACTCGTCGCTCTCGAACAATTCGAACTTGTCCTTGGGTTCCCTCGGCGTGATGCGTACGCGCTCCTCGTCCGCCAGGGTCTTGATCAGCGATACGCGGGCGATGGAGTCGGAATACCGGAGCGCGGCGCGGCTGAGATTGACCAGCGAGGCCAGCTGCTGCGCACTCTGGATGGCCCGCGGCTCGGATTCGAGTGCCCGGAAGGTCTGCAGCCAGGCAACGATGGAGCCGAACAGCAGTAGCGCCAGGAAAAAGAAGGTCCGCCAGAACAGGCTGAAACCCCTGCGCGGGCGCATTTCCAGCGGGGCCGGGGCGGTTTCGAGCGGAACTGGGTTGGTAGCGTCCATAAGGAAGTGGGGTACGTGGGCGCGAGCGCTGTGATCAATGGACGTTAGCACGATAAGCCCGCGCTACCGCAGTCAAGCTGTTGCCGCCTGTTGCAGGCCCGCCATACTTGCCCCCACGGTCGCTCACTTTGTGTAGCTCCCTGCCCCCCGAGGGGGCCGCCCGCCTGCGGCCTGGCAAAGCCAGTTCCGCGGCTCATGCTGGGTTGAAGAGTTCAGCGGGCAGGACCAGCGGAAGGAGTCTTTTACCAGCAT
>NZ_JBFUGX010000236.1:0-6044 GCF_056402675.1 Polaromonas sp. P3_C2
GCTATATATTTCATAGCAACCGGTCATTTCAAGCGTAGTGACGCATATCCGGCGAGGCAGAGAACGCTATTAAATTTATAGCTGATCGCGCTTGCCTATATTGGGCTGGCGGCCTGAAACATCTCAAAACCGCCTTCAGTGCAAGGGCATCGCGCACACGCGCAAAGCGAGCCTTCTGGGGTCAGGGAGATTGCAGCCGGCCTGCACCAATACCCTGCAAAGCCTAAAATGGCTCAGTGACTCCCAAAAACATCCTGAATGCCGACCTGCACTGCCACTCTGTGGTGTCAGACGGCACGCTGACACCGGAGGCACTGGCTGAACGGGCCAAGGCCAACGGGGTCGAACTCTGGGCCCTGACAGACCACGACGAAATAGGCGGCCAGCACCGCGCCGCCGCCGCTGCCAAAGCGCAGGGCATGCATTACCTCACCGGCACCGAGGTGTCCGTTACCTTCGCGGGGCAAACGGTCCACATCGTCGGACTGGGTTTCGACGCCGACGACCCTGCGATGCAGCAAGGCCTGCGCAATACGCGCGGCGGCCGCGAACAGCGCGCCATGGAGATGTCGGACTCGCTGGCCAAGGTCGGCATCATGGGCGCTTACGAAGGCGCGCTGAAGTTTGTCGGCAACCCCGAACTCATTTCACGCACGCACTTTGCCCGCTTCCTGGTGGAATCCGGCGTGTGCCGCGAAACACCTGAGGTCTTTCGCAAATACCTGACCGAAGGCAAGCCCGGCTATGTGCCGCACCGCTGGGCCAACCTGCGCGACGCCGTCACCTGGATCACCCAGGCCAAGGGCATTGCCGTGATTGCGCACCCGGGCCGCTACAAGTTCACCCCCAACGAGGAATACGCCTTGTTCACCGAGTTCAAGTCCCATGGCGGGCGTGGCGTGGAGGTTGTCACCGGCAGCCACACGCCGCAGGAATACCTCAAATACGCCGATACGGCCAAAGAGTTCGGCCTGGCSGCTTCGCGCGGCAGCGAYTTCCACAGCCCCGACGAAAGCCACACCGACCTGGGTACCCTGCCATTCCTGCCGGGCGAACTGACACCGGTGTGGGAGCTGCTGGTGGACCGCATCCAGTGATGGCCGGCCCCGCGAGAAAAACCTCTCCTGCCCTGACCGGCATTGCGCTTCTGGTAGCCGCCATGGCCTGCTTCGCCGCGCTGGACACCACCACCAAACGGATATCCCTGAKCGTGCCCATCCTGATGGCGCTGTGGTTTCGCTATGCGTTCCAGGCCGTGGCCACGACCGTGGTGATGCTTCCTGCGCGCGGGCGAACGCTGTTTCGAACGGCGCATCCCAGGTTCCAGCTTTTACGCGGCGTACTGCTGCTGACCAGCAGCGGGTTGGCGTTTTTCAGCCTCARATACATGCCCGTGGGCGAGTTCACGGCCATCATCATGATCACGCCGCTGGTCATCACCCTGCTGGCATCGCTACAGCTGGGTGAGCGCGTACCGGCGTTGCGCTGGGGGCTGGTCCTGGGAGGCTTTGCCGGTGCGCTGATCATCATCCGGCCGGGAAGCTCCGGCTTTGACTGGACGCTGCTGCTACCGCTGAGCCTGGTGGTGTCCAATGCCTGGTTCCAGATTTTGACCAGCCGCCTGGCCCGTACCGAAGACCCGGCAACCATGCACTTCTACACCGGCTGGGTGGGCACGCTCATCGCCTCGCTGGCCCTTCCCTTTGTCTGGACTTCGCTGGATTCCTGGGTGCTTTGGGCCTGCCTTTGCCTGATGGGCTTCCTCGGAGCCGTCGGGCACTTCATGATGATTCTTGCCTATGCGCGAACCACTGCATCAACCCTGACGCCGTTCCTTTACGCCCAAATCGGTTTTGCCATGCTGGGCGGATGGCTGATCTTTTCCCATGTTCCGGATCAGTGGTCGCTGCTCGGCATTGCCATGATTACCGTGTGTGGTGCCACTGGCGCCTGGCTTGCGGTACGCGAGAGCCGCATCATCATTGAACCCACCGAATCCTGAAACCCAAGCCGGCGACAAACCTGTATGTCACAGTTTTTTGAAGTTCACCCCGAGAACCCGCACACCCGCCTGCTCAAGCAGGCGGTGGCGCTGCTTGAACGCGGCGGCATTGTGGCCGTGCCAACCGACTCCAGCTATGCCCTGGTATGCCACCTCGACGACAAGGCCGCGGCCGACAGCCTGCGCCGTATTCGCGGCGTCGACGACAAGCACCACCTCACCCTGCTGTGCCGCGACCTGAGCGAGCTGGCGAACTACGCGCGGGTGGACAACAAACAATTCCGGCTGCTCAAGGCCGCCACGCCAGGGCCCTACACCTTCATCCTCGAAGCCAGCAAGGAAGTGCCGCGCCGCGTGAGCCACCCGTCGCGCAAGACCATCGGCCTGCGCGTGCCGGAGCACAAGGTTTTGCAGGCGCTGCTGGAGCTGCATGGCGCGCCGCTGCTGGCCACCACGCTGATTCCGCGGGACGGCACCGAGCCGCTGAACGATGCGCACGAGATCCGCGAGCTGCTGGAGCATGAGCTGGCCGCCGTGATCGACGCAGGCGCCTGCCACCAGGAGCCGACCACCGTGATCGACCTGACGGCCATGGGCGACGGCGGCGAGCCTGTCGTGGTGCGACAGGGCCGGGGCGAGCTGGCTGCATTAGGCCTTTAGCGAGCGGACTCCCCTTCAAGCAGGGGCCGCGGAACCGGCTTTGCCGGGCCGCAGGCGCAGCAGCCCCCTTCGGGGGGCAGGGAGCTACACGAAGTGAGCGACCGTGGGGGTCATAATTCGGCATGGATATCGCCAACCTGATTCAAACCGTCGCCATCTACGCGCTGCCAGTGCTCTTCGCCATTACCGTGCACGAAGCTGCGCATGGGTATGTGGCTCGCTATTTCGGTGACAACACCGCCTGGATGCTGGGCCGTGTCACGCTGAACCCCGTAAAGCACATCGACCCCCTCGGCACCATCGTCATGCCGCTGCTACTGTATTTCGCCACCTCAGGCACCTTTCTGTTCGGCTACGCAAAACCGGTACCCGTCAATTTCGGAAATTTGCGCAAACCCAAACGCGACATGATCTGGGTGGCACTTGCGGGCCCCGCCGCCAACTTCATACAGGTCGTACTTTGGGCCGTGTTGTATGCGGTGCTGATCAACGCCGGTGTCCAGGAGCCGTTTTTCCTGGTCATGTGCCAGGCTGGCGTACTGGTCAATCTCGTGATGTGGGCCTTCAATCTTTTTCCTTTGCCTCCGCTTGATGGCGGCCGCATCCTGGTGGGCCTGCTGCCGTGGAAGCAGGCTCAGTTTGTCGCCCGCCTCGAACCATGGGGGTTTTTCATCGTCATGGGGCTCGTTCTCCTTGGCATCGTCAGCGCTTACTGGCTCTGGCCACTGGTGGTGCTGGGATACAGCTTGCTGGATCTGATCAACCTCCCCATTTCATTGCCCCCAAGATTGTCATGAATACACCGTTCCCCACCCGTTTCCTCACCGGCATCACGACCACCGGTACGCCCCACCTGGGCAACTATGTCGGCTCGATCCGGCCGTCGGTTCAGGCCAGCTTTCGCGACGATGTCCGCAGCTTTTACTTCCTGGCCGACTACCACGCACTGATCAAATGCGATGAACCCGCGCGCATCCAGCAGTCCACACTCGAGATCGCGGCGAGCTGGCTGGCCGCCGGGCTGGACCCGGAGCGCGTGACGTTCTATCGCCAGTCCGACATCCCGGAAATCCCTGAACTCACCTGGCTGCTGACCTGCGTCACAGGCAAGGGCGTACTCAACCGTGCCCATGCCTACAAGGCCTCTGTCGACAAGAACGAGGCAGCCGGCAACGACCCTGATGCCGACGTCACCGCCGGCCTCTTCATGTACCCGGTGCTGATGGGCGCGGACATCCTGCTGTTCAAGACGCACAAGGTGCCGGTGGGGCGCGACCAGATCCAGCACATCGAAATGGCGCGCGACATGGCGCAGCGCTACAACCACCTGTACGGTGAGCACCTGGTGCTGCCCGAAGCGGTGATTGAAGAGTCCGTCGCGCTGCTGCCCGGACTGGACGGTCGCAAGATGAGCAAGAGCTACGACAACACGATTCCGCTTTTCACCCCACGCGAGCAGATGCGCAAGCTGATCGCCGGCATCCTCACCGATTCACGCGCACCGGGCGAACCCAAGGAAGTCGAGGGCTCGGCGCTGTTCCAGATTTACCAGGCCTTTGCGAGCGCGGACGAAACCCAGGCCCTGCGCAAGGCCTATGCCGAAGGCATTGCCTGGGGCGATGCCAAACAGTTGCTGTTCGAGCGCATTGACCGTGAAGTAGTGCCCATGCGCGAGCGATACCACGACCTCATCAGCGACCCGGCAAAGATCGAGGCGACCTTGCAGGCGGGTGCGCAGAAGGCGCGCGCGGAGGCCACGCCTTTCATGGGCGAGTTGCGTCGCGCCGTTGGTTTGCGCAACCTCGCGATAAAGCCGGCTGGCACGTCGAAAGGGAAGTCAGTCAAAAGTGTTGCTCCGGCCTTCAAGCAATACCGTGAGAAGGACGGCCAGTTCTATTTCAAGCTGCAGGATGCCGACGCCAAGGTGCTGCTGCAGAGCCATGGCTTTGAATCTCCCCGGGAAGCCGCGCTGATAATTTCCACCCTGCAGAACGAAGGGACCGGTGCGCTTGCTGCACTGCAAGATAAGCTTCAAATCTTGCCCGGTATCGAGGCAGCCGAGGTCGAAACAGCGCTACGTTTTTTTGCACCTGTAACTCCCTGAGTTGCGGGATTAAGCAATTTGGGCCAGGGGCTTTGGCCGTGCGCGGTGGCCTTCGACAGAATCACATTGGTACGAAAGACTTATTCATTGTTGTTTTAGGGTATTACCACCCTGAAAAAATACCGCAATTTCAAGTTTATTAGTGCCCCAAAGTTGACATTCACCAGTTATGCTCGATAGCTGACAGGAACGATACTTCAGACGTGAACTAATGAGTATTTTTGTAATAGATGACCATCCGCTGATGCGCGAAGCGGTTGTCATGTTGATTCGCCGCCTTAGCAGCAAGGCCACTGTGACCGAGCTGGACCGGCTCGCCGCGGTAATGCCTGCCGTGCAGCAACACGGTGTCCCCGAACTCATCTGCCTCGACTTGAGGTTGCCTGACACCAATGGTGTTTCGGGCGTGCGTGAGCTCAAACACCAATTCCCCAACGTGCCCCTGGTGGTGCTGTCGGCCGCGCCGGCCCAGGACTACGAGGACCTGTCCATTGAGGCAGGTGCCGATGCCTACATCCAGAAGTCTGCGGGGGCCACCGAGATATCGAACGTCCTGCGCGTCTTCCTGAGTGAAGAACTCGACCCGGAGCCATCCACCCCAACGGAAAAACTGTCCAAGCGGCAAAAGCAGTTGCTGGTCATGCTCGACAAAGGCATGAGCAACCGCGACATCGCCGAAGAGCTGCAGATCAGCGAGCACACAGTGAAAGTGCATTTGTGGCGGCTGTTCCGGCGCCTGAATGTCAAGAGCCGCTCACAGGCCAGCCACCTGGCGCGCACCCAGGGCTTGCTCTAGCAAGACCGGGCAACACCGGGCCGGGTCACTGGCCTGGCGTGCGCAACTCCACCCAGAAGACACTGCCACGCCCGCTCCTGGAGGCAAGCCTCACAGGATGCCCAAGCGCCTCGCTCAGGCGCGAAACGATGGCCAGGCCCAACCCAAAGCCTTCTTCGGTACCCTGCAGGGGAATCCGGTAGAACTCCTGAAAGATCGCCTTCTGGTGTTCTTTCGCGATGCCCACACCGGTGTCCCATATCTCGATGCATGGCACTCCGCGCCGCCGGCGCACAGCCAGCAGCACACCGCCTCGATGCGTGTTGCGCAGCGCGTTCGACAGCAGGTTGCCGACCAGCCGCTGAAGCAGCACTGGGTCAGACCTTACCTGTCCCACTGCAGGGCGAATCCTGAGGCGCAGGTTGCGCTCCCGCGCGAAGGGTGCGTATTGCGCCTCCAGATCCTGCACCAGCCCCGCCAGGTCTACGGCCTGCAGGTTGACC
>NZ_JBFUGX010000237.1:0-6031 GCF_056402675.1 Polaromonas sp. P3_C2
CCTGGGAGCGCTGGATTTGAAGCTGCGCGAGCACATGAAAGTCGAGCTCAAGCAACTGCAAGCGGCCTTCGGCACCACCTTTGTCTACATCACGCACGACCAGTCCGAGGCATTGGTACTGTCCGACCATGTCGCGGTCATGAATGCCGGCAGCTTTGAGCAGGTGGGTACACCGCAAGAGCTGTACTACCAGCCGCAAACACCTTTCGTCGCGGRCTTTGTGGGCGCCAACAACAAGCTGCAAGGCAATGCTGCTGCGGGCGCAGAGCCCGGCAACGCGGTGGCGCTGACAACCGGCCAGGGCCTGGCCATGCGGGCCCGCGCAGTCGGGAAAATCCTGACCGGCCAAGCCGTGCAGGCGTTTGTGCGGCCCGAAGCGATCAGCCTGGCCCGCGACGCCGCTGAGCTGCCCGCTGACCACACCGCCTACGCGGGCCAGGTTGAGAGCCTGCTCTTCGACGGCGCAAACTCGGCCATATTGCTGCGCGAAACCACCAGCCGCACGGAATTTCGCATCGCGCTGCCGCAGACCGGCCGCTTTGCCGACTTGCGTGTCGGTGAAACGGTGGCCTTCAGCTTCGACCCCGCACAAGCCACCTGTTTTGGGACAGCCGGCGCCTAGCGCCTGCAGATCATGCAAGCCGCAGCCGCCATGCCCGCAGCAAATGCCGGATCCGCATCGGCGCAGGCCAGGCTCATCCTGCTGTTGTTGCTCGCGCCGGCGCTGATCTGGCTGGTGGGCCTCATCGTGTTGCCGCACATCGACCTGGCCATCCTGTCGCTGCGCGAACGCATCGCACCGCGGCAATATGCACCCAGCATCGCGCAGTACCGCACTTTCATCGACGAACCGCTGTACTGGCACACCTTTGTGCGCACCGCCGTCATGTCCATCCTGGCCACGCTGATCACACTGCTGCTGGCGTTTCCCATCGCCTGGACGATTGCCAAGCTGGTGCGCGGCCGTGCCAAGTCGCTGCTGCTGGTGATGTGCCTGATCCCCTTCTGGGTCAGCGAAACCGTGCGCACCCTGGGCTGGATGATTCTGCTGCGCGAATCGGGCGTGCTGCCCGCCGTGCTGGTGCAGCTGGGCCTCACTGATGCACCTGTAGAGCTGCTCTACCGCGACGCCACCATCCTGGTCGGCCTGGTCTATACCTCCATGCTCTTCATGGTGGTGCCGCTAATCAGCGCCCTTGAAAGCCTGGACGACACGCTGATCGAAGCGGCGTATGACCTGGGCGGCAACGGCCCTTCCATCCTGCGGCAAATCGTCATTCCGCATGCCGCGCCCGGCATCCTCGCCGGCTGCATCGTGGTCTTCATGCTGACCTTGGGCAACTACCTCACGCCCACCTTGCTGGGCGGTAAAAATTCGCTGTGGTTTACCGAGCAGATTTACACCCAGTTCATCACGCGCTTTAACTGGGAGCAAGGCGCGGCGTTTGGATTTTTGCTGCTGGGTTTGTCAACAGCGATCGTCTGGCTTGGCCTTAAATTAACGGGCCAGAAATTCGGCGAAGTCATGCGCCGGTCATGATGAAGGGCACTGCATGATCGCCTCCCTGCCCCGCCCCGCCTGGCTGCGCGCCGGCACCGTGGCTTATGCCCTGGCGTTTTTTGCTTTCCTGTTCCTGCCGCTGGTGGTGGTCGCGGTGTTTGCCTTCAACGACGCACCCTATCCGGCGCCGCCCTGGCGCGGCTTCACGCTCGACTGGTTTTTTGGCAGCAAGTCCGGACGCACAGGCCTTTTTGCCGATCGCCCCATGCTCGCCAGCCTCTGGACCAGCGTGGTGGTGGCCGGCTGGGTCACGCTGCTGGCGGTGCTGGTGGGCACGACCAACGCTTTTTTGATTGAGCGCAGCCGCTTTCCGGGCAAACAAGCGCTGTCGATGCTGATGCTGGCGCCGCTGGTGATTCCCGGCGTCATCCTGGGTATTTCGATCCTGGCCTTTGCCAGCCGCCTGGCGCAGTTTGCCGACGACTGGTGGGGGCTGGAGCTGGATTTCCTGCGACCAGGGCTTCCGCTGGTGGTGCTGGGCCAGTTTTCCTACATCGTGTCCATCGCCACGCTCATCATTTCGGCCCGCCTGAAACGTTTTGACATCACCCTGGAAGAAGCCGCCTACAACCTGGGCGCCTCCCGCGCCGCGGTCTTCGCCACCATCACCCTGCCTTACCTGAAACCCGCGCTGATCGGCGCTGCAGCGATCTCGTTTTTGATGTCCTTCGAGAACTTCAACACCACGCTGATGCTGGTCGGCTCGGACGCGCCGTTGACCGTCATGATGTACGGCCGCATGCGCGAGGGCGCCACGCCGGTGCTCAATGCCGTCAGCCTGTTCCTGATGCTGGCCTCGGCGGCCCTGGCGCTGACCCTGCTGCGCAAGCCCGCCGACAGCCCTGGCGCCTGAAGCGCCTGAAACAGTCCAGGCCGCCCCAAAATCGGGCTCGAATCGAGCCCAGACTGCGCAGTAACAGGCGCTTTACAAAGCCCCCTACGCCTATACCCAAATCACGTGCACGGATGCACAAATCGTGATACGGTGCAACTGTAAATACGGGGCCTGAAGCAGGTTTTCACGCCCGGTGGTATCAGCCCGGTTTTGACATTGACCTCACAGGTGAACGGATGCGCAGGCCAGCCCTTTACAGCAGTTCAAACCGTCCGGCGCAGGGCGCGGGTGATGCCCAGACGCAACCGCCCGAGCAGGCTGCCGGCCCAGACGGCGCCATTCCAGCCCCCGCACCTTCCCGCTTCCCCCGCGCCTCCCGCCTGGCCAAACGGCTTGCCCAAAACCAGCTTTACCTGCTCTGGTCGGTCGTCGGCCTGCTGGCCCTGCTGCTGGCCATCAGCTTTGCCTCCCCGCTGCGGCCTGCGGCCCGCAAGCTGACGCAGGAAGACATCAACGCGGCCGTCCTCAAAACGCTGGAGACCACAGTCCTGCCCTCCCCCGGCACCCGGGCTTATGACACCATCATCCCCTCCGTCGTGCGCATCGTGGGGCTGGGTAAAGACAAGGACGGCAAGGAAGATGGCGAGCGCAGCGTGGGCACCGGCGTGGTCATCGTCGACAAGGGCATCATCCTGACCAACCTGCACGTGGTGCAGGGCGCAACAACCATCAAGGTCACATTCGCAGACGGCCTCGAATCCACCGCCAGCATCACCGGCGTGCAGCCCGAGAACGACCTGGCCGTGCTGCAGGCCCACAAGATCCCCGACGACCTGATTGCCGCCACCATGCGCTCCACCGCCGACCTGGCCCCCGGCGACCAGGTCATGGCCGTGGGCTACCCCTTCGGCATAGGCCCCTCGGCCTCGCAGGGCGTGATCTCCGGCCTCAAGCGCAACTTCCGCTCGCCCGAAGGCAAACAGATGATGAGCAACCTGATCCAGTTCGACGCCGCCGCCAACCCCGGCAACTCCGGCGGGCCGCTGGTCACCATGGACGGCGAAGTGGTCGGCATCGTGACCGCCATCTTCAACCCCAACCAGCAACGCACGTTTGTCGGCATCGGTTTTGCGGTGCCGATTGAAAACGCGGCCTCGGCCGCCGGCATGCCCCCCTTCTGAAGACTTTAAGGACATCGACGCATGGAACAGCACACGCCCGAACATTCCGCCACCGGCCATGACGCCACCGCGCTGCTGATGGAGCAGATCCTGTATGAAGTCAAACGCGTGGTGGTGGGGCAAGACCGCTTTCTTGAACGCGTCATGGTCGCCATCCTGGCGCAGGGCCATTTGCTGGTGGAAGGCGTTCCCGGCCTGGCCAAGACGCTGACCATCAAGACGCTGGCCAACACTGTGCAGGGCAACTTCAAGCGCATCCAGTTCACACCCGACCTGGTACCGGCCGATCTGGTGGGCACACGCATCTACAACCAGAAAACCGGCGAGTTCACCACCTCGCTCGGGCCGGTGTTTACCAACCTGTTGCTGGCCGATGAAATCAACCGCGCGCCCGCCAAGGTGCAGAGCGCGCTGCTGGAAGTGATGCAGGAGCGCCAGGTCACGATTGCCGGCATCACCCACAAGGTGCCCGAACCCTTCCTCGTCATGGCCACGCAAAACCCGATTGAAACCGAAGGCACCTACCCGCTACCCGAAGCGCAGGTCGACCGCTTCATGATGAAGGTGCTGGTGGACTACCCGACCGACGAAGAAGAATTCGTCATCGTCCAGCGCGTCACCGGCCCGGCCGTCGCCGTAAGCGCTGTCGCCACCACCGAACAGCTGGCCGCGCTGCAGGCCGAATGCCGCCGCATCTACGTCGACCCCTCGCTGGTGCAGTACGCCGTGCGCCTGGTCTCGGCCACACGTAACCCGACCAAGCATGGCCTCAAGGATTTGCAGCGCTTCATCACCTTCGGTGCCAGCCCGCGCGCCACCATCAACCTGACTGAAGGCGCCCGCGCGCTGGCCATGTTGCGCGGACGCAGCTACGCCCTGCCCGAAGACATGACCGACCTGGTGCCCGACGTGCTGCGCCACCGGCTGGTGCTGTCCTACGAGGCGCTGTCTGAAGGGTTGTCGGCCGACGGCCTCGTCGCGAAGATCATGGCCAAAATCCCGCCTCCAGCAAAACCACTAGAGCATGAAAAACTCGCCGCCTAGAAATGTGAGCCCCCACGCTCCGCCGCTTCGCGGGTCGCTGCCCCCCGAGGGGGCCGCCCGCCTGCGGCCCGGCAAAGCCGGTTCCGCGGCTCATGCTGGTTTCGGAGGATCGCCATGAGCGCACCTTCATCCAACGCAGAGCAGTTGCTGCGCCGGCTGGAGTGGACCGTGCTGCGCCGGCTCGACGGCCTGCTGCAGGGCGACTACCGCACCTTGCTGCGCGGCACCGGCATGGACCTGGCCGACCTGCGTGAATACCAGCACCACGACGACGTGCGTCACATCGACTGGAACGTCACTGCCCGGCTCGAGCAACCCCATGTGCGCGTGTTTACCGAAGACCGCGAAATGAGCGCCTGGTTCCTGCTGGACCTGAGCCCCTCGATGGACTTTGGCTCCAGCGAGCTGCGCAAGCGCAATGTGTCCGCTGAATTTGTCGCCGTGCTGGCCCGCATGCTGACGCGCCACGGCAACCGCGTGGGCGCCATGCTCTATGGCTCCGGCGTTGATGCCGTGATTCCCGCACGCGGCGGCCGCCACCACGTGCTGCATTTGCTGCACACCCTGCAGGCCCGGCCCGAAACCACAGACCTCGGCCCTACACGCCTGCACGAGTTGCTCGAGTCCGCGGCCAGCTTCATACGCAGGCGCTCCACCGTGTTTGTGGTGTCCGACTTCATCAGCGAACCCGGCTGGGAAAAGCCGCTGGGCCAACTCGCCCGCCGGCATGAAGTGGTCGCCGTGCGCCTGCTCGACCCGCTGGAGCTGGACTTGCCCGACCTGGGCCTCATTCCCATCCGCGACGTCGAAACCGGCGAGCAACTGCTGGTCGATACCCACGACGCGGGCTTTCGCAAACGCTTTGCACGCATCGCCGCCCAGCGCGAGGCCGAGCTGCGCCAGTCGCTGGCGCGTGCCGGCGTGGACACGCTGGAGCTTTCCACCGACGACAACCTGGTTGACGCCATCCTGCGGTTTACCGAGCTCCGCAAACGGCGCAGCCGTACATCAGGCGCCAACGCAGCAGGCGGCAAGCTGCCGGCCCACCTGAAACACGCCGCCTGAAGAAGCCGCCAAGGAACATCCATGAACTTCAGCTGGTTGACCTCTTTCATGTCAAAGCTTCCCCTGCCGACTTTCCTCTGGCCGGAATTTTTGTGGCTGCTGCTGGCCATTCCCCTGCTGGTGGCCGTGTATGTGTGGCTGCTGCGCCGCAAGAAAAAAATGGCGCTGCGCTACGCCAGCCTCTCCATCGTGCGCGAAGCCATGGGCCGCGGCCAAAGCTTTCGCCGGCATGTTCCGCCCCTGCTGTTTCTGCTATCCGTCGCCGCCATGCTGGTGGCGGCGTCACGCCCCTTTGCCGTGATCAGCCTTCCCTCGCAGCGCGAAACCATCATCCTCGCCATGGAC
>NZ_JBFUGX010000238.1:0-6012 GCF_056402675.1 Polaromonas sp. P3_C2
ATCCAGCAGCATGCGTGTGTAGGGATGGCGCGGTGTGCCGAACAGGCTGTGCTTGTCGGCCAGTTCCACGACGCGGCCCAGGTACATCACGCCGACGTGGTCGCTGACGTGGCGCACCACTGCGAGGTTGTGCGAGATGAAGAGGTAAGTCAGGCCGCGCTTTCGTTGCAGGTCCTTCATGATGTTGAGCACCTGCGCCTGCACGCTCACGTCCAGCGCCGAGGTCGGTTCGTCGCAGACCAGGAACTCGGGCTCCGTGGCCAGTGCGCGCGCGATCGATATGCGCTGGCGCTGCCCACCCGAGAATTGATGTGGATACTTGGGCTTGTCCAGCGCAGACAGGCCCACCGACCTCAGCAGTTCGTCCACGCGTTCCTTGAGTGCTGCGCTGTCACTCAGGATGCCGTGCTCGTGCAACGGTTCTGCGATGATGTCCTCCACCGTCCAGCGCGGGTTCAGGCTGGCATAGGGGTCCTGAAAAATCATCTGGATGCGCCTGCGCAATTGCCGGCCCTGGGGTGTCTTGAAAGCGGAATGCGCATCCTGGCCGTCAAAGGTCAATCCACCGCGCGTCGGCTCATAGAGACCCACTAGCAGGCGGGCGACGGTGCTTTTGCCGCAGCCCGATTCGCCGACCAGTGCCAGCGTCTTGCCTCTCTCGATGTCGAAGCTTACGCCGTCGACGGCCTTGAGCAGCAGGCGGGGCTTGCGCTCCAGCACGCGGTTGAGCCAGGGCGGCGACACATCGAAAGTCTTGGCCAGGTCGTGCGCCTGGACCAGCGGTTCCCCAACCTTTGCTGCGTTTTGCAATACTTCGGCATTCAGGATGTCGCTCATGCGGCCACCCCCGCATGCGCGTCATGCAACCAGCACGCCGCCCGCGTGGCGCCGGCCGGCATCAGGTCCGGCCTGTCCTGGCGGCAGCGTTCAAAGGCCTTGGGGCAGCGCGGATTGAAGGCGCATCCCTGTGGGATGGCGTTCAGGCGCGGCATGGCGCCGTCGATCTGATACAGGCGCTCACGCTCCACGGTAATGTCGGGAATCGCGGCCATCAGGCCCGCCGTGTAGGGATGCGAGGGGTGGTTGATCACCTGGTGCACTGGGCCTATCTCGGCGATCCGCCCGGCATACATCACGGCCACACGGTCACAGGTTTCGGCGATCACGCCCATGTCGTGGGTGATCAGCATGACGGCGGCGCCGCGCTGCCGGCAGATATTTTTGAGCAGGGTGATGATTTGTGCCTGGATCGATACGTCAAGCGCGGTGGTCGRTTCGTCGGCCACGATGAGCTTGGGCTCGGCCGCCAGCGCCAGGGCGATTACCACGCGCTGGCGCATACCGCCCGAGAACTGATGCGGGTAGTGGTCTATGCGCTGGGCGGCTGCGGGAATGCCGGTGTCATCCAGCAGTTCGATGGCGCGCGCCCGGGCTTCCTGCGTGCTGACGGGCAAATGAGCCTGGATGGTTTCCACCAATTGCCGGCCTATGGTGTAGAGCGGATTCAGCGAGGTCAGCGGATCCTGGAAGATCGCGCCTATCTTGCGCCCCCGGATGTGACGCATGCGTTCGTGGGGCAGGTTGTCGATGCGCTCGCCCTCGAGCAGGATCTGGCCGCCCGCCACGCGCCCGGGCGGCTCCAGCAGGCCGATGATGGCCGCCCCGGTCAGCGACTTGCCCGCGCCCGATTCACCGACCACGCCAAGGATTTCGCCAGGGGCGATGTCAAACGAGATGTCGTCCAGCGCACGCAGCGTGCCACGCCGGCCGGGAAACTCGACCACCAGGTTCTTGATTTGTAAAAGACTCATTGACGGTTCAGCTCACGAAGTGAGCGATGAGTAAGGTTTTTCCGCCGGGCCGCCCCAAGGAAAAATGCGCTCCCTCGGGGGGCAGCTTAGTACACGTAATGACAAGCGTGGGGGCATTCATTTTTCGGCCTACCTTAGACGGGGATTGAGGGCATCACGCAACCAGTCACCGAGCAGATTCACGCTCAGCGCAATCAACACCAGCATCAGGCCCGGGAACACGGTGATCCACCACTCGCCCGAGAACAGGTAGTCGTTGCCGACACGGATCAACGTACCCAGCGAGGGTGAGGTGGGCGGCGCGCCCACGCCCAGGAAGGACAGCGTGGCTTCGGTGATGATGGCGGTCGCCACCTGGATGGTGGCAAGCACCAGTACAGGCCCCATCACATTGGGCAGCACATGGCGCCGCATGATGCGCAACGGCGAGACACCGGTGACGCGTGCGGCCTGTACATATTCCTTGCTGCGTTCCACCATGGTTGATCCGCGTACCGTGCGCGCGTATTGCACCCAGCCCGCCTGCCCCATCGAGATCGACAGAATCAGCACGCCCATGGCGAGGAGCTGACTCGCGTCAGGAAACACCGCGCGGCCCACACCGGCGATCAGCAGCGCGACCAGGATTGGCGGAAAAGATGACATCACATCGCATACGCGCATCAGGGCCGCGTCGATCCAGCCGCCGCGAAAGCCCGCGAGCAAGCCCAGCGACACGCCAGCCAGCATGGAGAGGATGACAGAGGCCACGCCCACTATCAGTGAAATGCGCGCGCCATACATCAGCGCCGATAAAATGTCCCGCCCCTGGTCATCGGTGCCCAGCAGGTATTTCGAACTGCCCTGCGCGCTCCAGGCCGGGGGCAGGCGCGCATCGCTGAGCTCCAGTGTGCTGAGGTTGAACGGGTCATGCGGGGCCACCCAGCCGGCAAACACCGAACAGAAAACGCAGACCAGCGCAATGGCCGCCGCAAGCATCGCAACCGGCGAGGTGMGAAAACTGTGGACCACATCGCTGTCAAACCAGCGCGCAAGAGTTTTTGTCATCAAAAGAATGCGTAGTCCGTATTAACTAGGGTCGAGTAAAGCGAGTCCTGTGCCAGCAACAGCGCGGAGCCGGCTTTGCCGGGCCGCCGCTGTTGTCCCCTGCAGGGGAGAGGCCGTTACGCGAAGCGAAAAGGCAACAGGGGGGAGGTTACCTTCAGCGCGGAACCGGCTTGCCATGCCGCTGCTGTTGTCCCCTGCAGGGGAGAGGCCGCTACGCGCAGCGAAAAGGCAACAGGGGGGTGTTTACTTCTTCACAGTTATCCACTTGAAGAACATGAAGTTGTCGGCCATCTGGACCAGTTCCACCTTCTTGTTCATGCCCCAGGCCAGCGACTGCTGGTGCAGCGGTATGTGGCCGATGTCGGCCCCGTGGATGTCGAACGCTTCCTTGATCATCGCATTGCGCTTGGTCTTGTCGGTTTCGGATTGGACCTTCCTGGTCAGTTCGTCAAACTTCGGATTGCAATATGCGCCCAGATTGAACTGGCCAGCGCCCTTGTCGTCGACACAGGCGACCAGGGCATTCATGGCGTTGTGGGCGTCATAAGTGCCGGGTGTCCAGCCCAGCATGTAAAAGCTGGTGTCGCGACGCAAAATCTTGGGGAAATAGGTGCCTTTGGTTTCAGCCTGGAGGTTGATCTTGACGTTGATGCGTGAAAGATTGGCTGCCACAGCCTGGCAAATCCGGCTGTCGTTCACATAACGGTCATTCGGACAGTTCATGGACACTTCAAAACCACTCGCATAGCCGGCATCTGCCATCAGTTTTTTGGCGGCTTCAGGGTCGTAGGGCAAGCGCTTGTTCTGGTCGGCCTGGAAGCCGTTGATACCGGGGCCAATCAGCAGCGCTGTCGGGTTGGAGCCGCCGCGCATCACGGTTTTCTTGATGCTTTCGATGTCGATGGCCTGATAGAAGGCCTGGCGCACGCGCTTGTCCTTGAACGGGTTTTTGCCCTTCACGCTGGAATACAGGAGTTCGTCGCGCTTTTGGTCCATGCCCAGGAAAATGGTGCGCAGCTCTGGTCCGGCCAGAACACGGGTTGCGGCGTTGCTGTTGACACGGTCAATATCCTGCACCGGCACGGGCTCCATCACGTCGACTTCACCGGACAGCAAGGCTGCCACGCGCGTGGCGTCGTTGCCGATGGGGGTGAAGACCACCTCCTGAACGTTGCCTTCAATCTTGCCCCAGTAGGTGCCGTTGCGGACAAAGGTGGTGCGCACATTGGGTTGACGCTCCCGTACCCGGTAAGGGCCGGTGCCGTTGGCACGGAAGGACGCGGCGTTTTCAATGCCTTTACGGCGGTCCACCGGTTTGGTCGCCTGGTTGGTTTCGCACCATTTCTTGCTCATGATGTAAACCAGCGTGATCACGTCGGGCAAGATGGGAAAGGGTGTTTTGGTTTCGATCTCAACCACATGGTCGTTGATCTTGCGCACTTCCTTGAAGTCGTTGGTGTAGCTCTTCATGTCCGAGCCGTCGGCCTGGGTGCGGTTAAAGCTGAACACCACGTCATCGGCGGTGAACGGCGTGCCGTCGTGAAACTGCACGCCCTTGCGCAGTTCGAAGCGCCATACGGAAGGTGATGTCTGTTTCCACGAGGTCGCCAGGCCAGGCGCCAGGCTCAGGTCCTTGTTGCGGATGACCAGGCCTTCATAGGCATTGCCCGTCACGCTGAGCTGAAGCGATTCGTTCAGCGAGTGCGGATCCATCGACAAAGAATCGCCCTGGTTGGCGACTCGCAGGGTTTGCGCCGAAGCGATAAAACTTGTGGCCGTGAGGCCGCACAGCACAGCGGCTGAAAGCAGATTGGACTTGAATTTCATCAGGAACTCCTTGTGAAAGGGATGGGGACTTGCGGGTGTAAAAAATGAAATAAAGGGGTGCGGCCTGCGCCATCAGTGGCCCGCGGCATTGCCGACGCGAAGCCGGGGGTCCACTGCGAAATACAGCAGGTCGACGACCAGGTTGATGGCCACAAAAATCAGCGCAATCAGGCACAGGTAAGCGGCCATGACGGGGATGTCGGCAAAGGTCACCGCCTGGATGAACAGCAGGCCCATGCCGGGCCATTGAAAGACGGTTTCGGTGATGATGGCAAAGGCGATCAACCCGCCCAGTTGCAGACCGGTAATGGTCATTACCGGCACCAGCGTGTTGCGCAAGGCATGGCCGAAATGGATGGCCCGGTCGGGCAGGCCGCGCGCCCGTGCGAACTTGATGTAGTCGGTGCGCAATACCTCCAGCATTTCGGCGCGCACCAGCCGCATGATCAACGTGAGCTGAAAGACCGCCAGCGTCACGGCCGGCAGGACGATGTGGTGCCAGCCGTCGGCCTTGAAGAGGCCTGTGCTCCACCAGCCGATCTGCACTGTCTCGCCACGGCCAAAGCTCGGGAACCAGCCCAGGCCCACGGCGAACACCAGGATCAGCAGGATACCGATCAGGAAAGTGGGCAATGAAACACCCAGCAGTGACACCGTCATGAACACCTGGCTCAGGAACGAGCCGCGGCGCAGCGCCGAATAGACGCCCATCGGGATACCGATGAGCAAGGCCAAAACGGCCGCCACCAGCGCAAGCTCCAGCGTCGCGGGAAAACGTTCGGAAATCAGGCGCGATACCTTGGCGCCCTGTCGCAGGCTCAAGCCGAATTCGCCCTGCGCGGCGTTGACCAGGAAATGCCAGAACTGGACGATAAAAGGCCGGTCCAGCCCGAGGTCGGTGCGCAGTTGCCGGATCTGCGCCGGTGTGGCGTCCTGCCCCAGAAGGAACACCACCGGGTCACCGACATACTGAAAGAGCATGAAGGCAATCAAGGCGACCACGACCATCACGATCACGGCCTGGATCAGGCGGCGCAGAATAAAAGCAAGCATTGGCCAAAGAAAAGTGTCGGACGATACTAGCAGAGCAATTGCTATGCCGACACAGGGGTTTACTTTAGGGTTAAAGAACCGCGTGGCCCCGGCAATTGCCCTGAATCGGGCTTTTCATTGCCCTTTTAAGGTGCCGCGCGCCTCTTTGCGGCGCGACCGGCTCTAAAGCCGTTGCAGTTTTTTGCGGACCAGGTGGATGTTGCTGCGCAGCGCATACAACTCGTCGGTATAGGACAGCGGCACCGTGATTTTTTCGGCGCGGCTTTCCAGGTTG
>NZ_JBFUGX010000239.1:0-5982 GCF_056402675.1 Polaromonas sp. P3_C2
CGATAGGGCAGTATGAGTTTGAACTCGCCGTCGCGGATTTTGAAGTCCAGCTGGTTCACACCAGCGGCATGCACCTGGACCATGACCTCGTCATCGCGCAGCTCCGGGCTCGGCATGTCCGTCAACCGCAAACTGCTTTTTTTTCCATAACGTTCAACGATGAATGCTTTCATGATGTTTTCACTGTTGGCATCACGTCGAGCCGCAGATCTTTTCGAATCCCGGCATCCACCAGACCAGCAGGCGCAAATGTCCGGAGGAATCGCAGGCGACTCGCGAGTCCGCCTGCGGTGTATCGGAGTTTGGGGCGAGCGGCACTGGCAGCTTTCAGCACGACGTCCGCCACGACGCCCGGCTGTTCCGCAGTCGCCATCACTTCCTTCACGCGCTGGCTCACGGCGGCGCGAACCTCGCGGTACTCCTCGAGCTTGGTGTCGGGTTCCAGGAAGTTCGCGTCGAACGGCGTCTTCGTGTATGCGGGCTCGATGACCGAGACCCGGATGCCCCTCGTGCGTAGCTCATGGTCGAGCGACTCGGAGTAGCCTTCGATCGCATGCTTCGTCGCCGCATACAGTGCCCCGTACGGCATTGGCAGGAAACCAAGCACCGAGCCGATATTGATGATGCGTCCCGCGCCCTGTCGGCGCATGTGCGGCACGACGGCGCGCGTCATCCGGACGATCCCGAAGAAGTTGGTGTCAAAGATCGCCTGGGCCTGCGCGATCGAACTTTCCTCCGCACCGGCCGGGGCGACCCCGAAGCCCGCGTTGTTGACCAGCAGGTCGATGCGGCCTTCAAGCTGAATCAGCTGTTGCACCGCGGCTTCAACCGACGCGTCCTGGGTCACATCCAGTGGCAGTATCTCGAAGGGCTGACCACCTGCCCGGCCGCCGCGCCGGCTGGTGCCGTAGACCTTGTAGCCGGCCTGCGAAAGCCGCAGCGCAACCGCTTCGCCTATGCCTGAGGAGGCGCCTGTCACCAGGACAACTTTGTAGTGGGGGTTCATGGTGTTGTTCTTTCAGCGTGAAGTGAATTTGGAATGATGATCGTCATACATAATTGCGAGGAAAAAAGCAGGCATGGCTCAAAAAGAGAATTCAGTGGGAGACCGGTACCAGCTGCTTCAGCGCGGCTTCGCAAAAGCTGTCCGCCAGCGCGGGCTCGTCGACCACGCGCGCCAGCAGCAAGGTGCCGACCATGGTGGCGACCGTCGCCAGCGCGCGCTCGTGGGCGCCGGGCTGGCCCCAATCGGGTGACTGGCGGGCGACGAAATCCACCATTTCCTTGATGTGGCGGGTGGTCGCGCGRCGCACTTCAGGCGCCTGGCGCGGTGTCTCCGAACCCAGCGCGGCCAAGGGACAGCCCATCTCGATCTGCTCCCGGTGCTCCGGCGAGAGGTAGGCGCGCAGCATGGCCGCCATGGCCTGTTCAGGCGGCGAGCCGGCCGCAACACCCGCCACCACGGCAGCCGATTCGGCACAGGCCCGCGTTGCGGCTTCGGCCAGCATGGCCTCGCGCGACGCGAAGTGGGCGTAAAACGCACCATGGGTCAGGCCGGCCTCTTTCATGATGTCGGCCACGCCGGTGCCGCTATAGCCGCTGCGGCGTATTGCCCGCGCGGCCACGGAGACGATGCGTTCGTGGGAGGCCTCCTTGGCAGCCGTTCTGGCGTTGATTTTGGTGTTTCGCATGATGAGTATCATACATTATTTGGCAACTATGCGTGCCCAGGCAATTTTGATCGCTGACTTGTTGCGTGTCCCTCACGCAACGCCAGGATGGACAACAGGGAAGGAAGGGACGGTGCTGCGCGCAGGCCAACGTCCAGAAAGCCGGAGGCTTCCTGGACGTCGCAATGCGGTTTAACGAGAGATGCACACGCCGGCTGGCGGTGCGGCGGCGCTGCTTAACCCGCAGTATTTGCCCTGCCGTGTGCGGCAGGTACGTTGAAGTCGCTGGGGTAGGAGTTGTCAACGCTCAGCTTGTAGCCTTCGTGCTGTGCCTGCTCCAGTTCAGCGCGGACTTCTGCGCGGGTCTTGGTACCTGCAACGGGGGTGGCATCAGTGCCAGGATAGCTGCTGTCGCTGTTGACCTGGTATGACGCGCGCGGTGATTGCAGCAACTCTGCGCGGACATCGGCGCGGCTCAAGGTGCTGGCGGCGCTCACTTCATTGCCGGGGTAGTTGCTGTCCTGGGCAAAGCTGTTCGCCGAGGCGAGCGCTGCAAGGGCAAGAACGGATGCGGAAACAAGTTTCGTCGATTTCATGGTGAATTTCCTTTAAGAACAAGTGTGAAAACAGGCGGGACGGGCGTTGTGCCCGTGAGGCCTTCATCGCTGAGTCGCGTTTTGAACAGGTGGCTCACCGATGTATCAAACCTTGTTCCGCGGCGCAGATACACAAGTGCGTATTGGCAGAACATTCAATTGTCGAAACCGGAACAATAACGGCGTGTAGTCCTGGAACTTTTTGGCGTTCAAAAAATTCGCCCACGTTTCTTTGCGATTTGTGAGGCGTGTTTTACGAAGGGTGAAATGCCATGAACTACGACAGCACCCAGGGAGGCTGCCACTGTTATGTGGGGCCGCAAGCCCGCTTTTCCACACCGGCCGCCCGGGTGAGTGCTTTTGCCGTGCCCCGGCGCAGGTTTTAGTCCTGCCGGGCTTCCATCTTCCTGATCACAGCGCGCGTGTACTCGGTCATGAATTCCAGAAACACACTGGTGCGTGCCGGAATGAATTTGCGGCTGGGCAGCGCTGCATAGAGCGTGTTGGTGCCGGTGGTCCAGGGCGACAAAATACGTTGCAGCGCGCCGCTGTTGAGGTGGTTGGCCACCAGGTCGATGGACTGGCTCATGATGCCCGCACCGTCCACACAGGCGCGTATCAGCGTGTCCGAATGGTTCACCAGCATGCTGGGCTCGATTTGCACCTCCACTTCCCGATTGTTTTCCTTCGGGTTGAACAGGCGCCAGCTGCGGTGGCGGTTGGCCTGTGCCTTGATGCGCATGCATTGATGATGGGGCAGGTCTTCAGGTTGTGCGGGTGTGCCGTGGCGGCGCAGGTAGTCTGGCGAGGCGCAGAGAATACCGGCGGAAGACGCAATAGGCCGGGCGATGATGTTGGCGTCAAAGGTGTCGGCAGCGCCCAGCAGGGTGAGGTCGTAGTCTTCCACGGGCGGCATCAAGGGAGAGTCCACATAGATATCCAGCACGACCTTGGGGTAGCGCCGCGCGAACTCCGCCACCAGGGGCGCAATCACGTGCACGGCAAATACCGGCGGGGTCAGAATGCGGATGACGCCGGACATTTCCTGCGCATGGGCCTGGGCGGCGGCATGCGCTTCGTCGATGTCATCGAGGATGTGGCGCACCCGTGCCAGGTAGGCCTCGCCGGCATCCGTCAGGGCCAGGCGGCGGGTGGTGCGCTGCAGCAGCCGCACGCCCAGGTGATCTTCCAGGTCGCCGACCAGCCGCGTCACCACGGCGGAAGACATGTCGAATTTGCGCGCTGCGGCCGCAAAACTCCCGTCATCCACCACCTGCTGAAAAACGCGCATTGATTGAAGCCGGTCCATGGTTTACCCCTAAGTTAAGCCATCATTGTTGCTGATTCAACAGTAATGTATTGTTGAAATTGCTATTTTTTGATCGATTTGAATGGAATAAAGTTCATACATCGATGAGCCGAAGCCCACTACAAGGCGACTCACCGAGGCTGGACAGACGGGAAGATGAGCCCGCCATGCCCGGAACGTCACTTAACTTTGAGAGGATATTCATCATGAAATCGAACTTTATCGCCGCTTCCGTTGTTGCTGTTGCCGCCCTGACTTCCGTGGCTGCTTCTGCCCAAACCTTCAACTCCTATTTGTTTGACCAGATGCAGGCACCTGCGACCAAAACCCGTGCTGAAGTCAAAAGCGAGGTGCTGCAGGCACAAAACGCCGGCTCCGCTTCGAGCTACAACGGCGCCACCGCCCAGCAAAACCTGGGCGCTCCCCGCGCCGAGAAGGCCGGTGCAGCACCCCAGGCTGCTGCTGAAGCTGTGAAGACCAGCCAGCAATAAGCCAGTACGGCGCCGGCGCCTGGCCGGTCCCGACGCTTTTCGCCCCGGCAGCCTTTGGCTGCCGGGGCGATTGCATTTGGGCCTGCGGGATTCACGCAGGCCGTATACGACAGTATCCGGCCGCACTCTAGAATTCCCCTCATCTTGAGAACCTCCAACGCACCTTACGCCTTTGCCTTTGTCGCCGCGCAGCTGTTGGCCCTGCCGGGCCTGGGTCTGGCGCTTTACCTGTACACCGTTGGCAGGATGGCGGGCAGTGGTGGCTGGCTGATTGGAGTGTTCGAGCTGCTGTTTTCAGGCGTGGTGGTGCTGCCCGCGGTGCTGCTGTGCACGGTGCTCCTGCTGATTGCAGGCTTGTTCTCCCGGGTGCGGCCATGGGCTTGCCTCGTGCTATTGCTGGTCAATGCGGCCGTGCTGGCTGTTGGCTGGGCGATCAGTCCAGCCACCGAAGCCGCGGAGCTGCTGGTCTGGGTCGCCACAGCGCTTTCGGCCGCGGCTGCTGCTGCGCTGGCGTGGCAGGCGTTCTCGCCGGTGACGAGGCCTGAGCGGAACATGCTGTGGGGACAGCTCCTGCTGGTTGTCGGGCTTGGGATTGGATTGGGGCTGGCAGGCGGCGGCAGTGTCCCTGCTCCGTCACCTGCCGAGCCGGACCCCATGGCAGCGATACCGCCGGAGCGCGTATTCAAGGGACTTCTGGGTGGCAAGCCGGTGCACCTCGCGGTGCATGACTGCAAGGTCTACCGCGCCATACCCAAGTCATCCAAGGAGCCCGGCGAGAACGGCTGGCAGATGGTGCTTGAACCCGATCTCTATCCCTTCTTCACGTATTGCGAGCGGCAGTCGCTGCAGGCAGATAATGGCGTCGTCACCGTCACCCTCGGGCGCATCGCCTTCGGTGCAGGGGGCTGCTGCGCCACGGGTGGCACTTACCGTTCCAGGGACGGTGAGCTGTGGAAGAAGCTGTGAAGTCCGCCGAGTAACGGAGCCGGATAGGGCGCCGAACAAGCTGCGCTCGAATCCGCAGGGCATCAGGTTGCTATAAAAGTAATAGCTGGTTGCGCAGAACCTGCTTGGGTCAAAGCCGTTTTTCGCTTTGAAAATAGCCGTTTTTTGTTGTCCGGGGATGGCAAAAATCCAGAAAAATCCCTGCCGGCATGCGGTTTCAGGGCCTTTTTTGTGTGCCAAATGTGCCGGTAGCCCAATAACAACGCGCGCGACCAGCTATCAAAAAGATAGCGATTTGCCGATGCCCTCAGTCAACCCAACCGTTATCTAACCCGCAAGCGGCGCCCAGTGGTTGTCCAGCCGCATATTTTTGAGCGCCGGCAAAGCTGTGCGGCCTGCGCCGTCGCGTGTCATTGCGGCGAGCCGCCCCCCGGCCCACAGTATGGTGTCAGCCTGGCCCTCCGCCGGAGCCGACGTGACGGCGCAGGCCTCTTCCAGCGGGAAAAAACCTGTCCAGCGCCCATCGGCCTGCCATATGGCCACGCCGTTGGCGCGCGGGCAGCTCACGGCAAAACCGCCCGCCGCCCAAGTGATGTCGCCGCCGTAGCCAGCCAGTACGCGTCCGTCGGCGGCGCAGGCTTGCAACTTCCGGCCGTCAAAAAGCGCCAGCACGGGCGCGGCGGTTCTGGCCGCGGTGTCATCATGCTCGGCCTGCAGCGCGATGCCCAGGACACGCGCACCGCCCGCCGCCGGCGCGCCGCCCCAGGCCATGTGCCGCAGGCTCAGGCGCCTGTCGGCCAGGCGCCACTGGCCCAGCAGCGCGCCGCTGCGTGCGTCCAGCCGCACCAGCGAGGCGTCCATGCGGTCCATGTGAATTTTCAGGCGGCCGGTTTCAGGCAGCGCGGGAATGCCGCCGTTCGCGACGACCAAACTGCCGTCGTCGTCCAGCAAAAGTTCGTGCGGGTCCATGC
>NZ_JBFUGX010000240.1:0-5978 GCF_056402675.1 Polaromonas sp. P3_C2
GTCCTTATCCGCTGTCCGCCAGCCTCAGGCTGCGGACTGTGCCGGAGCCGTCTCGGCTGCCGGCTTGGCAGTACCCGGTTTTTTACGACCCGGCGCGATCATCATGACCATCTGCCTGCCTTCAAGCTTGGGGAATTGCTCCACCACAATCAAATCGGCCAACTCATCACGAATACGCGCCAGCAGGGCCAAGCCCAGTTCCTGGTGCGTGATTTCGCGACCGCGAAAACGCAAAGTAATCTTGCATTTGTCGCCCTCTTCCAAGAAGCGCTTGATGTTGCGCAACTTGATGTTGTAGTCCCCATCGTCAGTGCCGGGCCGGAATTTGATTTCCTTGATCTCGATCACTTTTTGCTTGGACTTCGCTTCCGCCGCCTTTTTCTGCTCGGCGTACTTGAACTTGCCGTAATCCATCAACCGGCACACCGGTGGAACCGCTGTGGGGGAGATTTCGACGAGGTCCACATCGGCCTCACCCGCAAGGCGCAAAGCCTCGGTGATGCTGACAATGCCCAGCGGCTCATTGTCTGGCCCGCTCAGACGTACTTCAGGGGCCATGATTTCACGGTTCAAGCGGTGCTTGCGTTCTTCACGGTGACGGCGGTCACGAAATTCAGTAGCGATGGTTCTATCCTTTAACTCTTGCTATAAAAGCTATAGCTGCTTGCGCCCGTCCTGTAAGGACGACAGGCCAAATTCATCAACAATTTTGTTAAAAATCAGGCTTTTTTCGCGATGTCGGAAGCGATCGTTTCAGCGAAGGCTTCGAGAGGCATCACTCCAAGGTCTTTGTTACCCCGGGCGCGCACTGCAACGGCACCTGCCGCTTTCTCCTTGTCGCCTACGACAAGGATATACGGCAGCTTTTTCATCGAGTGCTCCCGTATTTTATACGTAATTTTCTCGTTGCGCAGGTCCAGATTGACCCTAAGCCCTTGATTTTGCAGTGTTTTGGCAACTTCCCGGGCATATTCAGCCTGGGAATCGGTGATATTGAGCACCGAAACCTGCTCGGGAGCCAGCCAGGTCGGCAGCGCGCCGGCATGCTCTTCGATCAAAATCCCGATAAAACGCTCCAGGCTGCCCACAATCGCGCGATGCAGCATCACGGGGCGGTGACGGTTACCGTCTTCGCCCACATATTCGGCGTCCAGACGTTCCGGCATCGAAAAATCGACCTGCATGGTGCCGCACTGCCATTGGCGGCCGATGGCGTCTTTCAGCGTGTATTCGATCTTCGGGCCGTAAAAAGCGCCGTCGCCGGGGGCAATCTCAAACTCGCAACCGGACGCGCGCAGGCTTTCCATCAGCGCATGCTCAGCCTTGTCCCAGCTTTCGTCCGAGCCGATGCGGGCCTCGGGACGCGTGGCGACCTTGTAGATGATGTTCTTGAAGCCGAAATCTGTGTACACCTTTTGTAGCAAGGTCGTGTAGTCCACGCATTCCTTCAGTATCTGATCTTCGGTGCAAAAAATGTGGCCGTCGTCCTGCGTGAAACCGCGCACACGCATGATGCCGTGCAGCCCACCCGAAGGCTCGTTGCGGTGGCATTGGCCGAACTCGCCGTAGCGCAACGGCAGGTCGCGGTAGCTTTTAATGCCCTGCTTGAAGATCAGGATATGGCCGGGGCAGTTCATGGGCTTGAGGGCGTATTCGCGCTTTTCGCTCTCGGTCGTGAACATGTTGTCACGGTACTTGTCCCAATGGCCGGTTTTTTCCCACAGCGTCTTGTCGATGATCTGGGGGCCCTTGACCTCCTGGTAGCCGTTGTCCTGGTAGACCTTGCGCATGTACTGCTCAACGCCCTGCCAGACCGTCCAGCCCTTGGGGTGCCAGAACACCAGGCCAGGTGCATGGTCGTCGATGTGAAAGAGGTCCAGTTCCTTGCCGAGCTTGCGGTGGTCGCGCTTTTCAGCCTCCTCGAGCATCGTCAGATACTGCTGCAGTTCATCCTTGGTGGCCCAGGCCGTGCCGTAAACGCGCTGAAGCATTTCATTGCGGTGATCGCCGCGCCAGTAGGCGCCGGCCACCTTCATGAGCTTGAAGAACTTCAGCTTGCCCGTGCTGGGCACGTGGGGGCCGCGGCACAGGTCTTCAAAAGCGCCTTCACGGTAGAGCGACACATCCTCATTGGCGGGAATGCTCGCAATGATTTCAGCCTTGTAATGCTCGCCTATGCTCTTGAAATGCGCCACGGCTTCATCGCGCGGCAGCACCCGGCGCGTCACTGGCTCATCCCTGGCCGCAAGTTCCGTCATGCGCTTTTCGATCGCCACCAGGTCTTCCGGCGTGAACGGACGCTTGTAGGAGAAATCGTAGAAAAACCCGTTTTCAATCACCGGGCCTATGGTGACCTGCGCATCCGGGAACAGTTCCTTGACGGCGTAGGCCAGCAAGTGGGCCGTGGAATGGCGGATCATGTCCAACCCGTCGGCATCCTTGGCTGTGATGATGGAAACCGAGCTGTCCTTATCAATCAGATAGCTGGTGTCGACCACCTTGCCGTCAACTTTCCCGCCCAAGGCCGCTTTGGCCAGGCCGGTACCGATTGAGGCGGCGACTTCGGCCACCGTGACGGCTTGGGGGTATTCGCGCTTGGAATCATCGGGGAGCGTGATTTGAATCATGTGAATAACTTTTATAAGCAGGCTGAAATCAGAAAAACAAAAAAGCGCGGAACCTGCCGCGCTTTGATGGGGGATATGGATTTAAGCTATGAAATCAGTAGCTAACAATCACCAAGGGGTGCGGACTAGCGCCCTGGATGACTCCAGAAAACGGACGAGGGCGTAGTTCGCGGTGTCATAACCCGAACGATCCTTCCTGTTTCCAGCTTGATTGATTGCATGCGGCTATTTTACGGCAGCTTGCAGATGGCTCGCCGGCCACCTGTTTGCCTCGCGCCACAAAGTCCTATTGCGGTGAGGCCGGCGGCAAAAATCCCAGGCCAAGGCAACGCGGACATTCGGTGATCACCGTTTGTTTTTCGACTTCAAAATGCTCATTGATGTTTTCGCTTTCAATGCGCAGTTCGCCGGTGCCATTGCAATCAGGACAGGGAACACGCTTGAAACCCACGGTTAATTCCGACACGGCAACCTCCTCCGGTTAATCATGCACATCTTGTGTTTTATGTAACAAACTGCACTCTACGCTAAAAAATGCCTGTAAAAAAGCCCGGACAGGCCCTAAGTCCTGTCCGGGCTGAAAAGCTGCGCGTTAAGGGCGCTAGTGTCTGGGTAATCGTCGGTCAGGTGAGATCAGTGGAACTGCTCTTCTTCGGTAGAGCCGGTCAGTGCGGTCACGCTGGATTTGCCGCCCTGAATGGCGGTGGTCACTTCATCGAAGTAACCAGTGCCAACTTCCTGCTGGTGCGACACAAAGGTGTAGCCGCGGTCGCGTGCTGCGAATTCGGGCTCCTGCACCTTCTCGATGTAAGCCGTCATGCCGCGCTTGACGTAGTCTTGCGACAGGTCGTACATGTTGTACCACATGGAGTGAATACCAGCCAACGTGATGAACTGGTACTTGTATCCCATGGCGCCGAGCTCGCGCTGGAACTTGGCGATGGTGGCATCGTCGAGGTTTTTCTTCCAGTTGAAAGACGGCGAGCAGTTGTAGGCCAGCATCTTGCCTGGGTGAACCTTGTGCACAGCATCGGCGAATTTCTTCGCGAAGTCGAGGTCAGGCGTGCCGGTTTCGCACCACACCAGGTCAGCGTAGTGGGCATAGGCGTTGGCACGGGCTACAGCCTGCTCAAGACCCTTGCGCGTCTTGTAGAAGCCTTCGGCCGTGCGTTCGCCGGTCAGGAAAGGCTTGTCGATCTCGTCGTAGTCGGAAGTCAGCAAATCAGCGGCTTCAGCATCGGTGCGGGCAATCACCAGCGTGGGCACGCCGCAGACGTCGGCCGCCATACGCGCAGCGATCAGCTTCTGGCAGGACTCACGGGTGGGCAGCAATACCTTGCCACCCATGTGGCCGCACTTCTTGACGGAAGCCAATTGGTCTTCCCAGTGCACGCCACCTGCGCCAGACTTGATCATGGCCTTCATCAGTTCGAAGGCATTCAGAACACCGCCGAAACCGGCTTCAGCATCCGCGACGATGGGTGCAAAGTAGTCGATGTAGTCTTTGTCGCCGGCATCAATGCCTTTGGAGTGCTGGATCTCGTCTGCACKGCGGAAGGTGTTGTTGATGGTTTCAACGACCTTGGGCACCGAGTCCACCGGGTACAGGGACTGGTCCGGATACATGGCGGAGTAGCTGTTGTTGTCGGCAGCAACTTGCCAGCCCGACAGATAGATGGCTTTGACGCCGGCCTTGACCTGCTGCATGGCCTGGCCGCCAGTGAGTGCACCCAGGCAGTTCACATAAGGCTCGTTGTGCAGCAGATCCCACAGTTTTTCGGCACCGCGGCGGGCCAGCGTGTGTTCGATCGGGAAGGATCCGCGCAGGCGCACCACGTCGGCGGCGCTGTAGCCGCGCTTGATGCCTTTCCAGCGCGGGTTGGTGGCCCAGTCTTTTTCCAGGGCGGAAATTTGCTGGTCGCGGCTCAATTGTTCGGTCAGGGTTTGCGGCATGGTGGGCTCCGTAGGTTGAATAAAGAAATGGCTAATTCGATGGATCAACTTTAAGTCTTCTACAAGACCTTGTGAAGATCTTATGTCTTATATAAGACAAAAATAAAATTCAATAAAATCAATGATATTTATTAAAATTATCGTAATGCAAAATTCAATCTCTCATATTGAGAAATAATTTTGCACTGCAGCATTCGTTAATTCCACATTACGGAATCAATTTATTGAATGATGAAATGTGAAAGGCAGCTTGTATCGATGGCCAAGAGCGCACCTCGGCCCTGACTTTCCTCTCGAGGCCCTCAGACCCTCTGCGAGACTCAGCTAGCGCCACCAGTTCGGTGCAACACCCAATCGCCCAGCGTAATCACCGGTTTTCCGTGAATCCGTTCGGGAGCGATCTCATAGAGGAAACACACCAGTTCCCGCGCGCGCTCCGGTTGGCCAGGCCCGGATACCGGCTCAAGCTGCACCGCCACCTCGCGCTTGGTGTATTCACCGGTCTGCTGCGGCCAGACCTCCTCAATTTCATCCAGCACACGCTCCAGCTCGGGCGCCACGGCATACACCTCTCCCTGCACGGTGCCCGGGCCGGTTAGCGTCAGGCCAGGATAGCTGCCCAGGTGGTGCATCACGCCAGCCACGCTGGCACGCCCTATCCATCGAGGTGGCGGCTGCAAATGGTTGATGTCACGCTGCTCACCCTTGCGCAGGGTGCCGTAAACAAAAACATAACGGACAGGAGATTGAGGCATTGTTTGAGTGTCGTCGCCAGAGTCGTCATTGGATTGTGGGCTGTCCAGGCTGCGTGTAACCGGCAATGCCCCTCTGAAATTAAGGCATGATTTCAACCTCTGCCAGGCCGTTCCCGGCCGGTACAAACGCAGGCCCCCGCACTGGCCCGCACCACAGGAGCCTCCAGTTTAATGAACCGAATCGTGGCCTACGCCTGCCTGGCGCTCAGCATGTCGCTCGTTGGCAGCTACGTGGCGCTTTCCAAACCCCTCGTCATCGCCTTCCCCGTCTTTATGCTGGCCTGGCTGCGCTTTGGCATCGGTGGCACCGCAATGCTGCATTGGCTGAAAAAACCGGCAGGCGAAGTCCCCATGAGCCGGCAAACCAGCCGACTGCTGTTCCTCGAATCCTTTCTGGGCAATTTCCTCTTTTCCATCTGCATGCTGTTCGGCGTGAGCATGACCAGCGCGGTTGCGGCCGGTGTGATCATGGCTTCCATTCCGGCAGCCGTTGCGCTGATGAGCTGGCTCTTCCTGCGGGAGCGCATCGGTGCGCGCGTATGGGGCGCTATAGCCTGCGCGGTGCTCGGCATTGGCCTTGTTTCGCTATCAAAAAATGAGCTGATTGCGCCCGTCAGCATTGGTCCGGAGGCCGATTTGGCAC
>NZ_JBFUGX010000241.1:0-5946 GCF_056402675.1 Polaromonas sp. P3_C2
GGCCAGGCCTGCGGCTGCAGCACCGCCAGCCAGGCCAGACCGAAGGCGGTAACGAGCGCCACCACCAGGCGCCCCCKGAAATCAAGCGCCAGGGCCAGCCCACCCATGACCGCCAGGGTCACGAGCCAGAAGCTGCGCCGCGCGCCGAGACGGTTTGCGGCCCAGAAGGCCAGCATCCCCAGGGCATAGGAGCCGCAAAAATAGAGGGCGGTGACATCAAAGGCCGGCAAGCGGTTGAAAAACAGGAGCGAGGCCAAGGCGACCATCAGAATGAGGCTGACGCCGAGCGGGGCCGAAACCGAAGTGGTGTGTGTTGCGTCGCCGTCATGCGGCTGAAACTGGAACCGCCGGGCAAAGGCAAAAATGAGAACCGCCATGGCGTAGAGCTGGAAGTCGATGGCCACGTACCAGACACCAGCAGAAAGCGCGTCCTGCCCGAGCAGGTCCTGCAGCAGCAGGACATGGGCCAGCAGCTGGTGCACCGTGGGAGCATCCGGCACGGAATGGTGCGCGAACCAGGGCCTGACCAGCGCAGCCACCAGCATGCTCACGGCCAGCGCCACAAGATAGGGTTTGACGAGCCGCCAGTAGCGGCGAAAAATCAGGGAGCCAGGTGCACCGAACACGGCCACACCTTGCGGCGCAAGCGAGGCCGCCGCCAGAAAACCACTCACGACGAGGAACACCTGCACGGCCATGCGGCCGTAGTCGTAAAGCCAGTCCATCGGGGCCGGTGCAAACGGGTGCACCACATCCGACATCGGGCCATAAAAGGCCAGGTGATGCAAAACGATCATGACGCAGGCCAGCCCTTTGAGGGCATCCATGCCGGGAAAGCGTCGGGTTGCGGTGGTCAAGGCGGGYGTTTCAGGCGCAGCGCTGCTCTGGGTACCGATGACGCTTAAGCGCAGACCCGCTGGCGTGCCAGCTCGTACTCGCGCCTGAGCTGGTCCACAAAGGCCGCGGCGCTTTGGACCTTGCTGACAGACCCAATGCCCTGCCCGCAGCCCCAGATGTCTTTCCAGGCCTTGGACTTGCTGCCTTCGCCGCCGCCAAAGTTCATGGTCTTGACGTCGCCTTCGGGAAGGTTCTCAGGGTCCATGCCGGCTGCGCGAATCGACGGCGCGAGGTAGTTGCCGTGCACACCGGTGAAGAGGCTGCTGTAAACGATGTCGTCGGAATTTCCGTCAACGATGGCCTGCTTGTAGGCGTCGGCTGCGCGCGCTTCGTCCGTGGCGATGAAGGCCGAACCGATGTAGGCGAAGTCGGCGCCCATGGCCTGCGCGGCCAGCACCGCGCCGCCGGTAGAGATGGCGCCCGACAGCGCCAGGGGGCCGTCAAACCACTGGCGGATTTCCTGGATCAGCGCGAACGGGCTCTTCACGCCTGCGTGGCCGCCCGCACCGGCGGCCACGGCCACCAGGCCGTCGGCGCCCTTTTCAATCGCCTTGCGTGCGAATTTGTTGTTGATGATGTCGTGCAGCACCACGCCGCCGTAGCTGTGGGCGGCAGCGTTGATGTCTTCGCGCGCACCCAGGCTGGTGRTGTAGATGGGCACCTTGTACTTCACGCACATTTCCATGTCGTGCTCCAGGCGGTCGTTGGACTTGTGCACGATCTGGTTGATGGCAAAAGGCGCCGCCGGCTTGTCGGGGTTGGCCTTGTTGTGGGCTGCCAGTGCCTCGGTGATCTCGGCCAGCCACTCATCGAGCTGCGATGCAGGCCGTGCGTTGAGCGCGGGCATGGCGCCCACCACGCCGGCTTTGCACTGCGCGATGACCAGCTTGGGATTGCTGATGATGAAGAGCGGCGARCCGATGATGGGCARRGGCAGCTKGTTCAATGCGCCGGGCAGTCTGGACATGGTGGCTCCGTTATTATTCTGAATTCAAGAAAAACATGCTACAACCCTTTACTGACGGGCGCAAGCAGCTATCAAATAAATAGCAGCGTGTACAGGATCAGAACGCATCCAGCGCCAGCGCCGTGACGCTGTCTGCACCGTCGACAATGCTGTCGCGCACGCCGGGCACCTTGGTCAGCAGGTGGTCAGCATAAAAACGCGCGGTGGTGATCTTGGCCTGCATGAAGGCAACATCAACGCCCTGCGCGATTTGCTCTTGCGCCACCAGCAGCGAACGCGCCATCTGCCAGCCGGCCACCACGTTGCCCGCGAGCATGAGGTAAGGCACGCTGCCGGCAAACACGGCGTTGGGACTGGCTTTGGTGTTGCCGGCCACGAAATCCACCACATCGATGAATGCCAGGCGCGCGGCCTTCAGGCGCTTGGCCACGGCCAGCGCGTCGGCGCTGCCCTGCCTGAGCAATTCGCTTTCGGTTTTTTCGATCTGCGCTGCAATCGCCTTGGCCGTCTGGCCGCCATCGCGCGAAGTCTTGCGGCCAATCAGGTCGTTGGCCTGGATCGCGGTCGTGCCTTCATAGATCGTCAGAATCTTGGCGTCGCGGTAGTACTGGGCCGCGCCGGTTTCTTCAATAAAGCCCATGCCGCCGTGCACCTGCACACCCAGCGAAGTCACTTCCAGGCTCATCTCGGTGCTGTAGCCCTTGACCAGCGGCACCATGAATTCGTAAAACGCCTGGTTCTGTTTGCGCACGTCCGCATCGGGGTGGTGATGCGTTGCGTCGTACGCCGCAGCAGCGACAGAAGCCATGGCGCGACAGCCTTCGATGTAGGCGCGCATGGTCATCAGCATGCGCTTGACGTCCGGGTGATGGATGATGGGCGCGCTGGCCTTGATGGAACCGTCAACCGGTCGGCTTTGCACGCGGTCTTTGGAAAATTCCACAGCTTTCTGGTAGGCGCGTTCGGCAATCGCGATGCCTTGCATGCCGACCGCGTAGCGCGCCGAGTTCATCATGATGAACATGTACTCAAGGCCGCGGTTTTCTTCACCGACGATGTAGCCCACGGCGCCGCCATGGTCGCCGTACTGCAGCACGGCAGTGGGCGATGCTTTGATGCCCATCTTGTGCTCGATGCTCACGCAATGCACGTCGTTGCGCGCGCCCAGGGCGCCGTCTTTGCCGACCATGAACTTGGGCACGACAAAGAGGCTGATGCCCTTGACACCCTCGGGTGCGCCGGTGACGCGCGCCAGCACCAGGTGCACGATGTTCTCGGCCATGTCGTGCTCACCATAGGTGATGAAGATCTTGGTACCGAACACCTTGTACGTGCCGTCGGGCTGCGGCTCGGCTCGGCTGCGCACCATGGCGAGGTCCGAACCAGCTTGCGGCTCGGTCAGGTTCATGGTGCCAGTCCATTGGCCGCTCACCAGCTTTTCAAGATAGACCGCCTTGAGGTCGTCGGAGCCGGCCGTGAGCAGGGCTTCAATGGCGCCGTCGCTGAGCAGCGGGCACAGCGCAAAACTCATGTTGGCGGAGTTGAGCATTTCACCGCAGGCCGCACCTATGGTTTTGGGCAAACCCTGGCCGCCAAAATCAGCCGGGTGCTGCAGGCCTTGCCAGCCGCCTTCGACGTATTGGCGGAAGGCCTCCTTGAAGCCTGGCGTGGTGGTGACTTCGCCGGATTGAAAGCTCGACGGATTGATGTCACCGTCACGGTTGAGCGGAGCCAGCACGCCCTCGTTGAACTTGGCGCATTCCTCGAGCACCGCTTGCGCGGTGTCGAAGCCGGCTTCTTCAAAGCCGGGGATTTGCGCGATCTGTTCGATGTTGGCCAGATGTTTGATGTCAAACAGCATGTCCTTGAGGGGGGCTTTGTATGTCATGTTTTGTCTCCGAAAATTAACTTATTGCGCGGCGAAGGCCATTAAAAGCTGTGCCACAGTGGTCTGCTGGTTTGGCCTGTGCCAGGCGTAGCCGGGGCCGCTTGCCACACGGCCTCTCGCGAATCTAGGGCGAGAAATCACGAACTGGAGGTTCCACCAGTTTTTCGGATTTCCGCACGACATAACCGTTGTCCATCAAGGCATTGAGCCAGCCCGCCGCCATCAAGTCCACATGACCCGAGTCCGGGGCCGAAGCGTAAAACGCATCCTGAAACTCCAGCATGGGCACGAGCTTCTTGCTGTACAGCGTCACGCGGTAGCGGGTAGAACCCCTGCGGGCTTCATGGCCCTGGGAGGTAACGGTAGAGCCCATCGGAACAAACAGCAGCGTGTTGTAACCCTGGCCGGACCATTCGCCCAGCACGCCCCTGATATTGGAACGCTGACCGAACGTACCCGCGTACTTTGCGGGAACACCGTTGAGCTGCATGAACTCTGCGGCATGCCCAACACTTTGGTTCATCAAGCGGTTGTCGAGTACACCCGAGAGCCTGTAGCCTTTGACCAGATCCGGGTTCTGGTTGGCCCACTCGGGGGTCACAAAAATCAGGGCCAAAGACGTCACAGGCTCCTTGATTTCCGACTTGACGCTGACCTGTTCGACTTTGCGGTCAAGCCCCGCGCACGCAGTGAGGAGCAAGCCCGTCAGCATCAAGGCGATGCATGCGCCTCGCCTCATGCCGGATTGGCCGGGTTGCTGCCTGGCTTTCATGTCGCGCTGGCCTGAAACCGCATTACAGTGCGGCAACCAGCTCGGGCACAGCCGTGAACAAGTCAGCTTCCAGGCCGTAATCCGCCACGCTGAAGATCGGCGCTTCCGGGTCCTTGTTGATCGCCACGATGACCTTGCTGTCTTTCATGCCGGCCAGGTGTTGGATCGCACCGGAAATACCGGCGGCGATGTAGAGCTGGGGCGCGACAATCTTGCCGGTCTGGCCCACTTGCCAGTCATTGGGGGCGTAGCCCRCGTCAACCGCTGCGCGCGATGCGCCGAGAGCTGCACCCAGCTTGTCGGCCAGCGGCGTAAGCACTTCGTTGAATTTCTCGCTGGAGCCCATCGCGCGGCCACCGGAGACGATGATCTTGGCAGCCGTCAGCTCGGGGCGGTCGCTCTTGGCGATCTCGGAGCCCAGGAAGGTCGACTTGCCGCTGTCGGCAACGCCCGCGGGCGTTTCGATCGCAGCGGAGCCACCAGTGGCGGCAGCAGCGTCAAAGCCGGTGGTGCGCACGGTGATGACTTTGGTCGCGTCCAGGCTTTGCACGATGGCAATCGCATTGCCGGCGTAGATGGGGCGCTCAAAAGTGTCGGCGGCATCGACCTTGGTGATGTCGGAAATCTGGCCGACGTCCAGCGTCGCGGCCACACGGGGGGCGATGTTCTTGCCCGAGGCAGTGGCGGGAAACAGGATGTGCGAATAGGCGCTGGCGATGGCCAGTACCTGCGCGGCCATGTTCTCGGCCAGGCCATGGGCGAAATGCTCGCCTTCGACGTGGATGACTTTGGCCACGCCGGCAATGGCGGCGGCTGCCTTGGCGGCGGCTTCGGCGCCCTTGCCGGCCACCAGCACGTGCACATCGCCGCCGCACTGGGCGGCAGCCGTTACGGTGTTGAGGGTCGCGGGCTTGATGCTGGCGTTGTCGTGTTCTGCAATAACGAGTGCGGTCATGTCATCAGTCCTTAAATTACTTTGGCTTCGTTCTTGAGCTTGTCCACCAGGGCGGCCACGTCGGCCACCTTGATGCCTGCGCTGCGCTTGGGCGGCTCGCTGACCTTCAGGGTCTTGATGCGCGGCTTGACGTCCACGCCGAGCTCTTCGGGCTTGATGTTGTCGAGCTGCTTTTTCTTGGCCTTCATGATGTTGGGCAAGGTGACGTAGCGCGGCTCATTGAGGCGCAGGTCGGTCGTGATGATGGCCGGCAGCGTGAGCGAGAGGGTTTCCAGGCCGCCGTCGACTTCGCGCGTGACCTTGGCAGTGCCGCCTTCAACTTCAACCTTGGAGGCAAAGGTGGCTTGTGGCCAGCCCAGCAGCGCGGCCAGCATCTGGCCGGTCTGGTTGCAGTCGTCGTCAATGGCCTGTTTGCCGAGGATGACGAGTTGGGGTTGTTCTTTTTCGACCAGGGCCTTGAGCAGCTT
>NZ_JBFUGX010000242.1:0-5938 GCF_056402675.1 Polaromonas sp. P3_C2
ATTGCGCACCGTGCTGGAGGGTTTCGAGCCGCCGCCCCGGCCCATCAACATTGTTTACCCGCACGCCCGGCTGCTGCCCATGCGCACGCGGGTGTTCATTGAGTGGATGAAAAAAGAGCTCCGGGAATTCCAGTCTTGAGAGCCGGCATCAAGGCACCCGAAAAACAACGTCAGCAGACACCAGAACAAGGACAGCGAATGCAGACTTTTGATTTTGACCTTTTCGTGATCGGCGGCGGCAGCGGCGGTGTGCGCGCCGCGCGCATGTCGGCCCAGCGCGGCGCCCGTGTGGGACTGGCCGAATTCGCTGCGATGGGCGGCACCTGCGTGAACGTGGGCTGCATTCCCAAAAAGCTCTACAGCTATGCGGCCCACTACGGCGACAGCTTTGAAGAGTCGCGCGGCTTCGGCTGGGTCGGCGAGGCGCCGGTGTTTGACTGGGACACGCTCAAGGCCAACCGTGCCCGCGAGATTTCGCGGCTCAACGGCATTTATGTGCAGCTGCTTGAAAGCGCTGGCGTGCAGATCATCACCGGCTGGGCGCGGCTGCTTGACGAGCACACCGTCGAGGTCGACGACAAAAAATTCACGGCCAAAAGCATCCTGATCTCCACAGGTGGTACCGCCACAGTGCCTGCCGTGCCGGGACGCGAGCATGTGGTGACCTCGGACCACATGTTTGACCTCAATCCCTTCCCGAAGCGCCTGCTGGTGGTGGGCGGCGGCTACATAGCCTGCGAATTCGCCTCGATCTTCAACGGACTGGGTTCACAGGTCACCCAGGTCCATCGCCGCGACATGCTGCTGACCGGTTTTGACGATGACGTGCGGCGCTTCATTGCCGCCGAGATGAGCAAGACCGGCATCACCCTGCAGCTGGGCGCAGAGATCGCGGCCATCGCCAAAACCGCCACAGGCCTGCAGGTGACGCTCAAGGACGGCGCAAGCCTGGAGGTGGACACCGTGCTCTACGCCACGGGCCGGATTCCCAATGCGAACGGCATCGGGCTTGAAGCCGCCGGTGTGGCCGTCAACGCAGCCGGTGCGATCCAGGTCAATGCGCACTACCAGACCTCGGTGCCGTCCATCTATGCGTTGGGCGACGTGACGGCGCGCATGCAGCTGACACCGGTAGCCCTGGGCGAAGCCATGGTGGTGGTGGACCAGCTCTTCGGCCCCGCCGCCGGCAAGAAACCGCGCAGCATGAGTTATGAATTTGTGCCGACCGCCGTCTTCACCCATCCCAACATCGGCACGGTCGGCTATTCAGAGGCCGATGCGCGCGCGAAGTTCGGCAAAGTCACAGTGTTCCGCGCCGACTTCAAGGCCCTCAAGCACACGCTGAGCGGCAGCACCGAACGCACGCTCATGAAGCTGCTGGTCGAAGACGCTACCGACCGCGTGGTCGGCCTGCATATGGTGGGGCCGGACGCCGGCGAAATCGTGCAGGGTTTTGCCGTGGCCATGAAGGCCGGTGCGACCAAGGCAATATTTGACAGCACCATCGGCATCCACCCGACCGTCGCCGAGGAATTCGTGACGATGCGCGAACCGGTCAAGGACTGATTTCAGGAAATATTAATCCGCGTCCGGGTCTTCGGGCGTATCTGCATCCGGCTCACGGTCTTTCAGGCGTTCGTCGAGGCGCTGGCGGATGGTGCCGGCTTCCCCGAGGAACTGCGCCAGGGGCACAGCCGGCGCCATGCGCAGGGATGGCGGGTAGAGGGTGGACATGTAGAGCTTGTTGGACAGGCGCTTGTTCTGCAGCCAGTTGGTGCCCAGCATGGCCACAATGCCCAGCACGGCCACGCCGGCCACCAGCCCCGCCAGTCCGCGGCGGCGCTGCGGCACGATGACGGTCAGGTGCACATAGATGGCCGCAGCCGCCCCCAATAGCAGCAGCGGCGTCTCAAAGCGCGCAAGGCTTTCTAGCGAGAACATGAAAGCCAGCAGGCCAGCCAGCGTGGCTACCAGCTGTATCGCCACCGAACTGGTGCAGGCAATACGGACATGGCGCCAGAACTGCAGGTGGCCGGTAAATAGCTTGGTGGCCAGGGCCCACAGGCCCGCCCACACGGTGATCGCCATGGCCACCATCGCCATCAGGCCGGGCAATTGCCGCGCCAGCTGGGATGGCTCGGTAAGGGTCAGCCACGACTGCCCCACCACGAGCGCCAGCATGGCGGTCAATGCCAGCAAAGTCCAGCCGGTCGTGCGCCACGGAAAGTGCGGCAGCCGCTCTTCAGCGGCCACCGGCGCCTCCGCCAGGCGCAGCCCCAGCTTCAGCCGGCCCAGGGTCAGGGCCTCGCCGGCAGGCCAGCTGAACTGCGTGCCCTGGCCATGCAGCGTCCGGTTCAGCGCGACACCATTGACCGTGTCCAGCACCTGCACCATCACTTCGCCTTCCGGCGTGCGGTCTATGCGCAAGTGTTCAGCGGCCACATGGCCGTCATCCAATACCAGGTCGGCGGTGAGTGCGCGGCCCACGGTAACGGGCCAGTGCCGCACGTCAAGGCGGCCCACCAGCGCGCCATTGCGGTCGGTGGCCTGCAGCAGGGCGAGATTGCCGGCGCTCATGGTGCGGCCTCCCATTTAAAACCGCCCAGGTAATGCGCCACCAGCTTGAGGCCGTTGTCAAAACTCACACCCTGCGCATCCATGCGTCCCTGCACACCGCGTGTGGACTGGTTGACGGACATGGTCAGCACCGACACATCGTAGAGGCCCGGCAGCTTGCGGTAGGCACTCATGCACACCACGGCGCGCATGGGCATGCCGCCCGTTTCGACGAAGCGTTCGGAGCACTCGGCCGCCGTGGCCTTGCGTGAACCCCGGGTAGAGAAGTACTCATTGCCGAAGCTTTGGGAGTACATGACGGCGAAACGCAAGGGGCCCAGCTTGGGCGCGTTGTAGGCTTCATAGCGCAGGCGGATGTAGCCGGTGTTGAAATCGCCCGCAAACACGTGGCTGTCAATCTGGCAATCGGTACGCTCCAGGTCAAAGGCCTTGAAGTCGGGCTCGCGTCCGCGGCCCCAGCAACGGGCCAGGGAATCTTCGGGCACGGGCACGCTGTAGCCGCCGTGCTTTTGCGCCGTAAGCGGCACCGCTGTGAACTTTTGCGTCAGCAACGCCTGGTGCTCGCCCAGCTGGCGCGCCACCTCGGCATGTGCCGGTTTGGTGATGGGCTTGGCCGAAGCGGCCTTTGCCAGCAGCGCCTGGGCGAATTCGGCAGGAATCAGAAAACTCAGCAAATCGCCGTCCAGCCGCTTGGATACGTTGATACCGACCACCTGGCCGGCGTCGTCCAGCGCCGGGCCGCCACTCATGCCGGGGTTGAGCGCCCCGCCGAAAAAGATGCGCGGGTAAAAGCTGCGCTGCACGAGGCCGTTGTAGGTACCCTCGGTGACCGCAAATCCGATATCCAGCGGATTGCCCAGTGAATAAATGCGTTCGCCGCGCGCCAGGGGCCTGTCCGCCCCGCGAAAAGCCAGCTGCGGCATTCCTGTTGCCGGCGTCTTCACGCGCAGCAGCGCCAGGTCGTTGCGGACGTCGAAGGCAAGCAATTCAACCTCGGCCTCCTTGCCGTCCACCGGCACGTAGACGCCGCGGTAGCGCTCGGGCTCCAGCGCCAGCTGGCTGGCCACATGGAAGTTGGTGATGATGAGCCCGTTGGCCGAGACAAAAAAGCCCGAGCCCACACTGGCCTGGGTGTTGGAGTTGCGCAGCAGGGTGCGGATCTGCACCAGTTTGTCGCGCGTGGTTTCATAGGCACGCTGGGCGTCGCGGGAGATCTGGGCCGGTGCGGCGGCAGCAGGCACCTGCGCGGCGCGGCCCGGTGCGGGGGACTGCGCCTGGGCCACCTGCAGGCACAGGGCGCCGAGCAAGGCTGCAACCAGCGCGCGCAGGTGCCCCGAAGGGTTGTGGTGTTTCATCAGGGCATTCTAGGGTGTGTCACGGTACTTGCCGCACAATGATGTGCATGCCCTGCGGTGCTACGCTTTGCCGAAAACCACCTGCTGTACCTTCACCATAAAAACAAGGCTTTTTTCATGCCCTATCTGCCGCCTTTCATAGCCCCGACCCGCTACAGCGACCCGGCCGCCGCACTGGCACAGGTTCGCGCCATTTATGACCAGCAGATTGCCCACCTGCGCGATGCAATGCAGCGCTATGTGGCCGGCGAAACCCTGCCCGGCCATGTGCGCGCCTGCTACCCTTTCGTGCGCATCCATACCGACACGGTGGCACGCGCCATCCTGGAGACGCCCGACATCTCGCAGCTGAGCTTTGGTTTTGTGGCCGGTCCCGGCCGCTTTGAAACCACACTGACCCGGCCCGACCTCTACGGCAACTATTACCTTGAACAGTTCCGCCTGCTGATGCAGAACCACGATGTGGAGCTGGAAATCGGCACCAGCACGCAGCCCATCCCCATTCACTTCTCATTTGCAGAGAACGACCATATTGAAGGCAACATGGATGCAGCCCGCCGCATGCTGATGCGCGACGTGTTCGACCTGCCCGACCTGGCCGCCATGGACGACGGCATTGCCAATGGAACCTATGAACCCCTGCCCGGCGAGCCGCAGCCGCTGTCGCTGTTCACCGCGGCGCGTGTCGACTATTCGCTGCAGCGCCTGCGCCACTACACCGGCACCTCGCCGCACTGGTTCCAGAACTTCGTGCTGTTCACCAACTACCAGTTCTACATCGACGAGTTCGTGCGCCTGGGCCATGAAGCCATGGCCGACCCGGACAGCGAGTACACCGCCTTCATCGAGCCCGGCAACGTGGTGACCCGGCGCGCCGGGCTGCCCGCCGAGGCCGGCGACGAGCTTGGCGTACAGCCGCCCCGCCTGCCGCAAATGCCGGGCTACCACCTGCTGCGCGCCGACCGCACCGGCATCACCATGGTCAACATCGGCGTGGGCCCGGCCAATGCCAAAAACATCACCGACCACATCGCCGTGCTGCGCCCGCACGCCTGGATCATGCTGGGCCACTGCGCGGGCCTGCGCAACAGCCAGCAGCTGGGCGACTATGTGCTGGCCCACGGCTATGTGCGCGAAGACCATGTGCTGGACGAAGAGCTGCCGCTGTGGGTGCCGATCCCGGCGCTGGCCGAAATCCAGGTCGCGCTGGAAAAAGCCGTGGCCGACGTCACCCATGCCGTCGGCCCCGACCTCAAGCGCATCATGCGCACCGGCACCGTGGCCTCCACCGACAACCGCAACTGGGAGCTGCTGCCGGGCAACCAGCCGCAGCGCCGCTTCAGCCAGAGCCGCGCCGTGGCGCTGGACATGGAAAGCGCAACGATTGCCGCCAACGGCTTTCGCTTTCGCGTGCCGTACGGCACCCTGCTGTGCGTGAGCGACAAGCCGCTGCACGGCGAGATCAAGTTGCCCGGCATGGCCAACCATTTCTACCGCGAGCGCGTGGACCAGCACCTGCGCATCGGGATACGCGCCATCGAGCTGCTGCGCGCCGAAGGCATCACCCAGCTGCACAGCCGCAAGCTGCGCAGTTTTTCGGAAGTCGCGTTCCAGTAGTGCCGTGAAGCCCGCCAGTTGCTATACTTTTGGTAGCTGCTTGCGCTTACCTTCATTGACTTACAGCCTTATTTTTCATAAATACCTGCCCATGGAAAATCTTTCACCGCTCGTTCCTGTCACAGAAGCCAGTCATGGCGTGGTGATCGACCTGATCTACGCAGGCACCAACAACTTCACCGGCCAGGTGATTTATGACAGCCCGCTGTGCTTCTTGCATCCGCAGGCAGACGCCGGCCTGCGCAAAGCCATCACGGCCGCTAAAAACATGGGCTTTCAGCTCAAGATTTTCGACGCCTTCAGACCGCAGGAAGCGCAGGAGGCACTTTGGGCCGTGGCGCCCAACCCCGCCTACATCGCAGATCCGGCCAAGGGCTCCAACCACACAC
>NZ_JBFUGX010000243.1:0-5885 GCF_056402675.1 Polaromonas sp. P3_C2
TCCTTACGCTGCGCCAGGTCATTGCCTCCGGTGAGCTGGGGAAAATCGTTCATTTTGAATCGCACTTCGATCGCTACCGGCCGGAAGTTCTTGCCCGTTGGCGCGAACAAGCCGATACGGGCGGTGGACTCTGGTACGACCTTGGAGCCCATTTGCTGGATCAGGCACTGCAGCTATTCGGGCTTCCCGAATCGATTGCACTCGACCTGGCAGAACAACGCAATGGCGCAAAGACTCCCGACTGGTTTCACGCCGTGTTGCGCCATGGCCAAAGCCGGGTCATTCTGCATGGCAGTGCCCTGACGCCGGCGCCGGGGTCGCGCTTCACAGTGCATGGAAGCCTGGGCAGTTTCCTCAAGATGGGTCTTGATCCACAAGAAAATGCGCTAAAAGCCGGAAAGCATCCACCCGCCCTGGACTGGGGAGTTGATCCCTTGCCTGCCGAGGTTTCAGTTTGGACGGACGGCGCTTGCGTAAGGCGCGAAATAAACTGCGTTGCGGGTGACTACCCTGCCTACTACAGCGCAGTACGCGATGCCATCCATGGCAAGGGCATCAATCCCGTCACGGCCAATGATGCGATGCAGGTCATCGGTTTGATTGAGCTGGGACTGCGGAGCGCGCGAGAGGGTCGCACAATGCCCGTTTCTGCCATCGAATTCCAGGCATGACAGCACGCGTTCGGCAAATGATCAGGAACCGGTGGCAAGCGCCTGGCTGCGAGTTTTGACGGACTTCCGCAAACCCTGTTCGTGCGGCTCACCAGCCATCGGCAGGGTGGCTATCGATTGACCGGCGTAAGTCGTTACAGGAATCAGGCGTACGCCATAGGGGATTGAGGGGTCGGCCCATCGTGCGTTGATGGCCTGATACAAATACTCGACCTGATCGGCCACGCTGCACCCGATCGTGTCGAAGAAGTTGGCGTGCTCGTTCGCAAGATCCGTACGTCCCAGCAACACCACACTCAGCAGTGCGGGTATGCCAACGCCAGCTTCTTGCAGCAGTTCCCGAAATCTGGCGCCATCCTCGATGCCCCACGCCACCAACGCGGTGAAAGGTAGCTGCCCCGAGGCATCCAGACTGGCCTTGATCATCCCCACAAGCACCGCTTCGTAGTTCTCATCAGGCAGGTGCGGCACAGTGATCACCTGAAGCTCAATTCCTGTCAGGGTGGTCTGCAGGTAGTCGAACCGCCGCCGTCCCATCTGGGTTGCCAGAAATGGGTGCGACGTTGTTGCGTATGCAATGCGGCGATGACCTTGCTGCTGCAAAAGCGTGATCGCCGCAGCCAGCGGCTCCCCCCACTCCATGCCGACCACCTCGACATCGGCCCCGGCGAGCGCCGCGCCATCCACGGCCAACGCATCGCATTTCTCTTTCAGCGCTGCGAGCAAATCAATCGTGATGGTTTTGTAGCTCGACTGAACCACGCAGGCGTCAAAGCGGGGCGAACCCTTCAAGATGGTCCGCGCGTGGGCGGGATCGGTGTAGGAAACTTCAAGTACGCGGTGGCCGTCAGCGGTAAAGCGACGCTGTAGCCCTTCTATCAACACACGGCCGCGGGCAATGCTGATGGAACGGCGCAGCAGCAGCACCGACCTTCCGGCCGGCGACGAGGCGCCGGGGCCGACGCCAGCCTCGCCTTCCACGCGGAAATAGGTCCCCCGCCCTACCTGCGATGCAATCAGCCCCCTGGCTTTCAGGCCCTGGAAGGCACGCTGAATCACCATCTGGGAGACGGCAAACCGGCGCATCAAATCCCGAATGGTCGGAAGGCGATCCCCGGGCTGGGCAGTACGTGCCAACTCTTCGAGGTACTGTTCCAGATCAGATGCTGTATTGCTCATATACATACAATACAACACATTTCACGCAACCCTCAATTGCCCTGGCTATGCGCCATGCATACCTTGAGCAATATGCGCCGGGCTCAACACAACATCCCTCAACCGCGGCCCACAAACGGCATCTTCGTGGCCATGATGGTCATGAACTGCACATTGGTTGACAACGGCAACGACGCCATGTGCACCACCGCATCGGCGACTTCCTTCGCATCCATCATCGGCTCAATGGCGATCTCGCCGTTGGCCTGGGGCACGCCCTTGGCCATGCGGGCCGCGAGCTCTGTCATGGCGTTGCCGATGTCGATCTGGCCGCAGGCGATGTTGTACTTGCGCCCGTCCAGCGAGATGGATTTCGTCAGGCCCGTGATGGCGTGCTTGGTGGAGGTATAGGGCGCTGAGTTGGGCCGAGGCGCATGGGCCGAAATCGAGCCGTTGTTGATGATGCGGCCGCCTTGGGGCAACTGGTCTTTCATCAACTTGATGGCGGCCTGCGCACAGAGGAAGGAGCCGGTCAGGTTGATGTTGACCACATTGGTCCACTGCTCAAACGTGATGTCTTCGAGGTTGACGGGCGGCGCGCCCACACCGGCGTTGTTGAACAGCAAGTCCAGCCGGCCGAACTTTTCCTTGACCCTGGCGAATGCCGCCGCCACGGAGTCGGGCTGGCTCACGTCGGTTGGCAAAGCCAGCGCGCGGTCTGTGCCCGATTCTTTGGCAACCTCGTTGAGCGGCTCGGCGCGGCGGCCCACCAGCGCCACGCTGTAGCCTTCACGCAGCAGGGCCAGGGCCACAGCCTTGCCAATGCCAGTGCCCGCGCCGGTGACGAGTGCGACTTTGCCGCTGGACTTGTTCTCGGAATTCATGGTGTGCCTTTGTCTCTTTGAAGGGGGTTGTAAAGGCGCTCTGGTCAATCGATGCCGCAACGAGCGCTACAGCCTTTAATTGTGCCCGAGGCTGACGGGTTCCACAGGCCGCGCCCGACGACTGCGCCGTCCGCTTTTGCCAGGTACTTTAGGTTTCAACTATTTTCGAGATTGTTGGAAATAACCGACACCACGGCTTTTTTGCCGGTGCTACCTTTGCACCCATGACAGCCCGCACCTCCGCTTCCACCACATCACCACCGCGAAAACTCTGGGACATCTCACCGTCGGTGGATGAAAACGCCGCGGTGTTCCCCGGCGACACGGCCTATTCGCAGCAGTKGCATTTTTCGCTGACGCCGGACTGCCCGGTCAACGTCAACAGCATCACACTTTCGCCCCATACCGGCGCGCATGCCGATGCGCCGCTGCACTATGCCAACGGTGAAACCAGCGTCGGCGAACTCGACCTCGCGCCCTACCTCGGGCCGTGCCGCGTGATCCACTGCATGGACTGCGGCCCGCTGGTGCAGCCGGAACACATCGCCCACGCGCTGGAAAACCTGCCGCCCCGCGTGTTGCTGCGTACCTCAGCGGCAGCCAGTCAGTCATGGGCATCATTTACGGCCATAGCCCCCGCCACGCTTGCGCTGCTAGCTACCAAAAACATAGCACTTGTCGGCATTGACACGCCCAGCGTGGACCCGGCCACCAGCCAGGACTTGCCCAGCCACCACCAGTTGCTGGCGCACGGCCTGCGCGTGCTCGAAAACCTGGTGCTCGACGACGTAGCCGAAGGCGACTACGAACTCATTGCCCTGCCGCTCAAACTCACCCGGGCCGACGCCTCACCCGTTCGCGCAGTCCTGCGTGAACTTCCATGAAGACCACTCCATGAGCACTTTGCAAGACTGCCGCGCCCTCGATGCGCAAGACCCGCTGCGCACGCTGCGCCGGCAATTCACCCTGCCCGAAGATGTGATCTACCTCGACGGCAATTCGCTGGGCGTGCTGCCCAAAACAGCCGCCGCTCGCGTCGCTGAAGCCGTGACCGCCGAATGGGGCCAGGGCCTGATACGCTCCTGGAACAGTGCCGGCTGGTTTGAGCTGCCGCAACGCCTGGGCAACAAGATTGCCCGGCTGATAGGTGCAGCCCCCGGCGAAGTAGTGGCCACCGACAGCACCTCCATCAACCTCTACAAGGTGCTGAGCGCTGCACTGCACATCGCGGCCCAGGACGCGTCCACGCGCAAGGTCATCGTCAGCGAGCGCAGCAACTTCCCGACCGACCTCTACATCGCCGAAGCCCTGTGCCGGGAACGCGGCTTTCGGCTGCGACTGGTCGAGCCCGAAGAGATTGCCGCCGCGCTCACCAGCGAAGTGGCCGTGCTGATGCTGACCCACGTGAACTACCGCACCGGCGCCATGCACGACATGGCCGCCGTCACCGCCGCAGCGCATGCAGCAGGCGCACTCACCGTCTGGGACCTGGCCCACAGCGCGGGCGCCGTGCCGGTGGACCTGAATGCGGCGAAAGCCGATTTCTCGATTGGCTGCGGCTACAAATACCTTAACGGGGGCCCCGGCGCACCGGCCTTTGTCTGGGTCAACCCCAAACACGCAGACCGCTTCTGGCAGCCGCTGGCCGGCTGGTGGGGCCATGCAGCACCTTTTGAATTCACTCCGGACTACCGCCCCGCTGCAGGAATCGCACGTTATCTGTGCGGCACCCAGCCCATCCTGAGCATGACCGCGCTGGAGTGCGGGCTGGACACCGTGCTGGCCGCCGAGGCATTCGGCGGCATGCAGGCCCTGCGCAAAAAATCGCTGGCACTGACCGACCTGTTTATTCAACTCGTGGAAGAACGCTGCGCGGGCCACGGCCTGGGCCTGGCCACACCGCGCGAACATTCCCGGCGTGGCTCACAGGTCTGCCTGACCAAAACCCAGGGCGCCTACGCCATCGTGCAAGCGCTGATYGCGCGCGGCGTCATCGGCGACTTCCGCGCCGGAGACGGCGGCGCCGGCAAGCACCTCGACATCCTCCGCTTCGGCTTCACACCGCTCTACATCGGTTTTGAGGACGTCTGGAACGCCGTCGAACAGTTGAAGCAGGTGCTGGAAACCGCCGAATGGCAAAAATCCGAGTTCAACCAGAAGCACGCGGTCACATGATGACATGGYCCCCACGGTCGTCCACTGCGTGCAGCCTGCGGCTTCTCCCTGCCCCTTTCATCACAAGAGGGACCGCTGCGCCTGCGGCCCCTGCTTGTTTCAATACCCAGATCGCTTTTCCGTGAAAGATCATCCATGAACACACAACGGCCGGCAGACATCGTGCGCGACGAAAAAGCGCAGCTCGACTTCAGTCACTCGATGAGCTATGGCGACTACCTGCAGCTCGACGCAATCCTGGGCGCGCAAAAACCGCTCTCGCCCGACCACAACGAAATGCTGTTTATCATCCAGCACCAGACCAGCGAACTCTGGATGAAGCTGATGCTGCACGAACTGCGCGCCGCGATCGCCAACGTCGCGAAAGACGAGCTGGGCGGCGCCTTCAAGATGCTGGCACGCGTGAGCAAGATCATGGAGCAGCTGGTGCACGCCTGGGACGTGCTGGCCACCATGACGCCGCCCGAGTACAGCGCGATTCGCCCTTACCTGGCCAACTCCAGCGGCTTTCAAAGCGCGCAATACCGCTGCATCGAATTCGCGCTCGGCAACAAGAACGCCGCCATGCTCAAGCCGCATGCGCACCGGCCCGACCTGCTCGCGCAGGTACAAGCCGCGTATGAGACCCCGTCACTCTATGACGAAGCCCTGCGCCTGCTGGCCCGCCGCGGCCTGGCCGTACCGGCCAGCCATACGCAGCGTGACTGGACGCAAGGTTATGCCGAAAGCGATGAGGTTGAGCAGGCCTGGCTCGTGGTGTATCGCGACCCCAAGAAGTACTGGGACCTGTACCAGCTCGGCGAAGAACTCACTGACCTGGAAGACGCTTTCCGGCTCTGGCGCTTCCGGCATGTCACGACTGTGGAGCGCGTGATCGGGTTCAAGCGAGGGACTGGTGGGACGGGCGGCGTCAGCTWCCTGCGCAAGATGCTGGATGTMGTSYTGTTTCCGGAGATATGGAAGTTGCGGACTGACTTATAGGCGCGATGGATACAGG
>NZ_JBFUGX010000244.1:0-5868 GCF_056402675.1 Polaromonas sp. P3_C2
GGTCGTCAATCCCGGCAGCGTCGGCCTGCAGGCCTATGACGACGACCATCCTCACCCGCATGTGGTGGAAAACGGTGCGCCGCACGCGCGCTACGCGGTCGTGGAAAAAACGGCCCAGGGCTGGCGGGTGGACTTGCGCGCAGTGCCCTACGACCATATGACGGCATCCAAAGCGGCATTTGGGCGCGGGCGCCCCGACTGGGCGTATGCCCTGGCGACCGGTTGGGCACAACGCGGCAGTTAACAAAGTGCTATTAAAAACATAGCTGCTGGCGCAATATCTGATTGGGCAGCAGCCACTTTTGGCTTAAAAAGAGCCCGCCACGCTGCCTGGAGGCCGCTTTCGGCGGTTTTTTCATGCGGCTACGCACTCCCCGCAGCGCCGGCGCCCCGGGTGGCTGCGAAAATAAGGCCATGAACTTCCAGAAAATCATTGTTCCCGTGGCCGGCATCGCCGGGGTCTTGCTGGCGTACCGCTTTTACGGCTGGGCCGGTGTAGCCGCCGCCGCCAGCGCCCTCGTGATGTGGGTGCTGCTGCATTTCACCCGCATGATGYAGGTCTTGAAGCGTGCAGCCAACCGGCCCATCGGTCATGTCGACAGCGCGGTCATGCTCAACGCCAAGCTCCGGCCCGGCATGACATTGCTGCATGTGGTGGCGATGACGCGGGCGCTGGGCCTGCTGCAGTCGGCCAAGGACGAGCAGCCCGAAATCTTCCGCTGGACAGACGGTTCCGAGTCGCATGTCACCTGCACCTTTGTGGGCGGCAAACTGTCGCACCATGAACTCTTCCGCCCCGTGCCCGCGGATTCGCCTGAGGCCGGGGGCGCAGCGCCGCCCGCACCGTAAAATCGGACTTTCGGGCTTTGCACCGCCTCCCGGGGTTGCCGGCAGGCGGGTGCGGCCGATGGCCAAAAATCATTCCACGACACTCATCACAGGATCAGCATCATGTCCCCAGTAGCACCTTCCATGGCAGACCGCGACGGCAAAATCTGGATGGACGGCCAGATGGTCGACTGGCGCGACGCCAAGATCCACGTGCTGAGCCACACCCTGCATTACGGCTGCGGCGCGTTTGAAGGCGTGCGGGCCTACAACGCCCAGGGCGGCACGGCGATCTTCCGGCTGCAAGAGCACACCGAGCGCCTCTTCAACAGCGCCAAGATCCTGCGCATGAAGATTCCCTTTAGCCAGGACGAAGTCAACGAAGCCACGAAAGCCGTCGTGCGCGAGAACAAGCTGGAGTCCTGCTACATCCGCCCGCTGACCTGGATCGGCTCGCAAAAACTCGGCGTCAGCCCCAAGGGCAACCAGATCCACCTGATGGTCGCGGCCTGGCCCTGGGGCGCCTACCTTGGCGAAGAAGGCATGAAGCGCGGCATCCGTGTGAAGACCTCCAGCTATACCCGCCACCACGTCAACATCACCATGACGCAGGCCAAGGCGGTGAGCAATTACACCAACTCCATCCTCGCCAACATGGAAGCGCTGGATGACGGCTACGATGAAGCGCTGCTGCTCGACGCGTCGGGCTTTGTCAGCGAAGGCGCGGGCGAAAACATTTTTGTGATCAAGGGCGGCGTGGTCTACACGCCCGACCTGTCTGCCGGCGCCCTCAACGGCATCACGCGCAACACCATCCTGCACATCTGCAAGGACCTGGGCCTGGAACTCGTGCAAAAACGCATCACGCGCGACGAGGTGTATATCTCCGACGAAGCCTTCTTCACCGGCACGGCCGCCGAAGTCACGCCCATCCGCGAACTCGACCGCATTGAAATCGGCGCCGGCTCGCGCGGCCCCATCACCGAGAAAATCCAGAGCGCGTTCTTTGACATCGTCAACGGCCGCAATCCCAAGTACGCTCATTGGTTGGCGAAAGTGTGAGCCCCCACGCTTGTCACTGCGTGTACTACGCTGCCCCCCGAGGGGGCCGTGCCTTGCTTGGGGCGGCCCGGCGCGGCGGCGTCTTTAACTAAAAAGGACTTTATGACCACGACGACTCTCCATTCATCCGCTGTCGAACTGCTGGCCTCCGACCTGAACGCCCAGGGCGGGGTCTACTGCCCCAGCCCCAAAGCCGACATGAAAATCTGGAACAGCCACCCCAAGGTCTACCTGGACGTGGCCCGCACCGGCCAGGCCAAGTGCCCGTATTGCGGCACGGTTTACGCGCTGAAAGCCGGCGAGCACTTCGGCGCTGGACATTGACCCACCCCCGAATCGGCCTGCGGCCGCTTCCCCCTCAAGGGGGCGCCATCTGCGGCCCGGCAAAGCCGGTTTCGCGCTGGCATTGGAAGGGAAGGCCACATGCCTGAGTCACTAATAATTTCGCCACAATGGATCGGGGATGCGGTGATGACGGAGCCGCTGATGCGCCGCCTGCATGCGCGTGGGGAACGCCTCACGGTAGGCGCCTTGCCCTGGGTGGCGCCGGTTTACCGGGCGATGCCGCAGGTGGCCGATGTCATTGAGTTCCCTTTCGCGCACGGCGGCCTGCAATTCCGCGAGCGTCGTGCGATCGCCAAACGCATCGAGGGTCGCTTCGACAAGGCCTATGTGCTGCCCAACTCGCTGAAAAGCGCGTTGCTGCCTTTTCTGGCCAGCATTCCGGAGCGCATCGGCTACTTTGGCGAAGCCCGCGTGGGCCTGCTCACGCACCGGCTTAAAAACCCCAAGAACAAGCCCCCCATGGTGGCGTTTTATTCAGCGTTGAGCGGTGGGGCGGACCTCGACAAAGACCGGCCGCAACTGCAGATGGCGCCAGCTGAAATTGAGCAGGTTCTGGCTGAACTGGGCCTGCAACGTGGCGGCTATTACGTGTTTGCGCCCGGTGCCGAATACGGCCCTGCCAAGCGCTGGCCCGCCCGTCACTTTTCAGAACTCGCCGCGCGGCTGGCTTTGCCGGTGATGTTGCTGGGCTCCGGCAAGGAAGCGGCGCTCTGCGAAGAAATTGCCGCGCCGGTGAACGCAGCGCAGCCCGGCAAGTGCCTGAACTTCGCGGGCAAGACCTCGCTGGTACAGGCGTTGTGCCTGATCGCCGCAAGCCAGAGCACGGTCAGCAATGACTCGGGACTGATGCACGTGGCTGCGGCCTTCGGTGTGTCGCAAGTGGCGATCTTCGGCTCATCCAGTCCGCTGCACACGCCGCCATTAAGCGACAAGGCCACTGTGCTGTGGCTCAAAGCCGATGCAGCCTACCAGCCGCCGCTGGACTGCGCACCCTGCTTCGAGCGCGAATGCCCGCTGGGCCATACGCGCTGCCTGAACGATTTGGGCGCCGAGCGGGTGCTTGCGGCGCTGCCACCGGTTTCCCGGGTGGAAAGTTAGGCCGGTCAGGCGGGGAAGGCCGCCAGCGGCGAAAAACCCGGTTTGCCCTGGGTCGGCGTACGCGCCACATTCATCACCCAGCACACCATCACAAAATAGCCGGCGAGGCTGACCAGCTCGACCACACCCTGTTCGCCGAAAGTTTCCACTGCCGCGGCGTAGGTGGCGTCGCAGCAGCCATGCTGGCGCAGCACTTCGAACGTGAGGTCCAGCGCGACGGCCTCATCGGCGGCCGGTTCACGGGGCTGCCTGCCTTCGGCGATCGCGTCCACAGTGGCCTGGCTCACGCCCGCAGCCACCGCCAGCGGCGCATGCATCAGCCATTCAAACTGGTTGGCGGTATGGCGGGCCGCCACGCAGGTAATGAGTTCGCGGATGCGCGCGTCCAGTGCGCTTTCAAAGCGCAGGTAAGCCCCCACGTCGCCAATGCGGCCCATGAGCTGCGGGCTGCGCAGCAGGGGRATGAAGGGGCCAAACACGGCCTTGCGCGGGCCGGCGATCAGTGCGTCCGCAGCGGCCTGCTGCGCGGGTGACATGGCCTCCCGCGGCATCAGCGGCATCCGGTCTTCGGCAAGCGGGAAGAAGCCCTGGGGGACGGCGAGAGTTGGGGGTGTGGTGGCAAGGCTCATGGGGTTCCTGTGGGTGGCTGAATCCCTGAGCGTATCAAAGGGCGCTCCGCCATGTCTTCAGGCAAAAAAAAGCCACCGCGAGGTGGCTTTTGCAAACTTCTTCCGTGAGGAAGATGTCGTTGGGAATCATTGAAATGTTTCACCGACGTTTGGTTTTTTAGTCCCTTTTAATTCCCCTGTTCCCCTACCCATTGTTGTGACAGCAACGGAAAGAAATGTCGGTGATTACACCCTGTCTGACCATTCTCCAAATAGAGGAGACACGCGGTTTAGTGTTGTTGGAGGCCATTTTTCGTGATTTATTTCACGTTTATGGATGGACAACCGGCAATTCAACAACAAAAGTCGCGCCGCCGCCGGGCCGGGCTTCGCAGCGAACGCTGCCCCCATGGCGCTGGCTGATCGACTTCACCAGGGCCAGGCCGAGCCCCACGCCGCCTTCGCGTTCACTGGCGCCGGGCAGGCGGTAAAAAGGCTCAAAAATACGCTCACGCTGCTCGGCGGGCACGCCTGGGCCGCGGTCATGGACCTTGATCACGGCCCGCTGTTTTGCCCCGGCCCGGGCCTGTGCCAGCTCCAGGCTGATCTCGCCGGTGCTATAGCGCCGCGCGTTTTCCAGCAGATTACGGATCAGCCGGCGCAAGAGGCGTGGAGAACCCTGCACCGTCAGGCTGTGGCTATCGGCATCAATGCCCAGACCGGCGCCAGGGCCGCTGGCATCCTGGTCCAGCTCGGCGCTCAATTCCGCATTGACGCGCGAGCATTCTTCCGCCGCCAGGCCGGTGAGGTCCAGGGTTTCAAAAGGCTCCGCGTCGGCCTGCTTGGCGTCGAGGCGGCTGGCCAACAGGATCTCATCGATCAGTTGGTCGAGTTCGGAGATGCTGCGGGAAATTTCCTTGCGCTGCGGCGATGCGGCGTCGGTGCCCATGAGTTCCAGCCCCATGCGGATACGCGCCAGCGGTGAGCGCAATTCGTGCGACGCGTTGGCCAGCAGCGATTTGTGCGACTCCATCAGGGTTTCGATACGCTCGGCCGCGTGGTTGAAGCGCCTGGCCAGGAAGGCCACCTCGTCCTTGCCGTCTGCATTGACGCGGGCCGACAAATCACCGGCGCCCCAGCGCTCCACGCCGCGCTGCAGGGCTTCCAGCCGCAGCGTCAACCTTCGCATCACGGGGTAGGCGCCCAGCGCCACGGCCAGGCCGACGACGACCAGCATCCAGCCAAAACCAAACGGAGGGCGATTCCACGGGTTATTGCCGGGTGGGCGTTTGGGCCGCGGCAACACCAGGTTCAGCGTCTGGCCGTCTTTGGTCAACACGTCAAATTCCAGGCCGTCACCGGGTTTGCGGTCGGGCTTGGTCTGCGCCGTGCCGATGACTTCGCCCTTGTCGTTGTGCACCAGCACTTCGCGTATCGGCAGCTGCGGCGGGTCGGCGCTCAGGCGCCACGCCGCGCCCACCAGAAAAGTGAGGACCAGCACTGTAGCGACAACAGCCAGCCAGATTCGCACATAGAGGTGCGATGTAAAACGTCCCCACATAAGAATCTAGTCCTGCTGTTTGGCAAAAACGTAGCCGACACCGCGCACCGTCAGAATGCGCTTGGGGTCTTTTGCGTCGGCCTCGATGGCGCTGCGGATGCGGCCCATGTGCACGTCGATGGAACGGTCAAAGGCCTCGAGTTCGCGGCCGCGTACGGCTTCCATGATCTGGTCGCGGCTCAGCACGCGGCCTGCACGTTCGGCCAGCGCCACCAGCAGGTCGAACTGGTAAGACGTCAGCTCGCAGGTGTTGCCGGACACCGATACGGTGCGTGCATCGCGGTCAATCTCCAGCGAACCGAAGCGCATGACCTTGTGGCCGCCGCTGGAGGCTGCCGCACCCGTTTCGCCGCCGCGGCGCAGCAC
>NZ_JBFUGX010000245.1:0-5858 GCF_056402675.1 Polaromonas sp. P3_C2
GCACCAGCGCAAATACCATGAAGGCAAACGCGGCGAAGCGGCGCGGGTCAACTTTCGCGATGTTCTTGCCGACGACGGGCGACAGCAGCAACGCGAAGGCGCCGACAGGCGCCAGCACCATGCCGGCCTGCGTGGCGGTGTAGCCCATGTATTGCTGCAGCCACAGCGGCAGCAATACGACGTTGCCGAAGAAGAGTCCGTAGCCCACCGACAGCGCCAGCGCGCCGGCCCAGAAGTTGCGCTTCTTGAACAGCGTGAGGTCGACCACCGGATGCTCTTCCGTCAGTTCCCAGATCACGAAGGCGATCAGGCCCACCAGCGCGATGATGCCGAGCGCAATCACTTCACCGGAATGGAACCAGTCGAGCTCCTGGCCCTTGTCGAGCATGATCTGCAGCGCGCCGACCCAGATGACCAGCAGCGCCAGACCCACTGAATCGATGGGGAGCTTTCGCGTGACGCTTTCACGCTTCCGGAAGATGCTCCAGGTGATGAAGGCAGCGCCAAAGCCGACGGGAATATTGATATAAAAAATCCAGGGCCATGAAATGTTGTCGGTGATCCAGCCGCCCAGGAGCGGCCCCATCACCGGCGCGATCAGCGTGGTCATGGACCAGAGCGCCATGGCCAGCCCCGCCAGTGCTTTCGGGTAGCTCGACAGCAGCAGCGCCTGCGACAGCGGGATCATGGGCCCGGCCACCAGGCCCTGCAGCACGCGCAGAAAAATCAGCGTGGTCATGTTGGGCGCGAGGCCGCACAGCCACGACGTGAGCACGAACAGCATGACGCTGGCCGTGAACAGACGCACCTGGCCGAAGCGCTGCGATAGCCAACCGGTGAGCGGCACGRCAATCGCATTGGCCACGCCGAAACTGGTGATGACCCAGGTGCCCTGGTTGGGGCTCACGCCCAGGTCGCCGGCAATCGCGGGCAACGACACGTTGGCGATGGACGTGTCGAGCACATTCATGAATGTCGCGGCCGACAGGGCCAGCGTGCCCCACAGGCGGGCGGAGCCTGTCAGCGGCGGCGGCTGGACATAGGCGGGGGCGGGAGCAGGTGCGGAAGCCATGAAAGCCTTGCGAATAAGGGGCTGGTGGAAACCGCTACGGGAAATCGCTGCGGTTGCGCGAGCTGGAAGTGCGGGTTGCGGGTTGTGTGAGGCTTGTGGCTTAGGGCGCCACGCGGTTGCCAGCCAGCGACAGCGTGTGGCTGAACGCGAGGCGCTGCGCATCGGCGCCGGCCTGGGCGGGCGAAACAGCGCCGCCCTGCGGCAAGGCCGGCCTGACTGCGACGGCGGGCTTGGCCAGCTTCACGGATTTGCCGGTGTTGGCGGCAATGACGCGCTGCACATCCTTGTCGGCCGCGTCGTCAGGCGTGCCGTAAGTCTGGCTGTGTGCCAGGGCAGCGTCGCGCGGCGCATCGGCCAGGGTCTTGCCTTCCTTGCTGCTCACGTCCACTTCGGCGTCCATCGACAAGCCCACGCGCAGCGGGTTGTCGGCAAGCTGTTTGGCGTCCAGCGCGATGCGCACCGGAACGCGCTGCACCACCTTGATCCAGTTACCGGTGGCGTTTTGTGCGGGCAGCAGCGAGAAAGCCGCACCGGTGCCGACGCCCAGGCCGGCCACCTTGCCCTTGTATTCCACCTTCTTGCCGTACAGGTCAGCTACCAGCGTCACGGGCTGGCCGATGCGGATGTTGCGCAGCTGGACTTCCTTGAAGTTGGCGTCGACCCAGACCTGGTTGAGCGGGATGATGGACATCATCGGCGCGCCGGCGGCCACACGCTGGCCGAGTTGCACCGTGCGCTTGGCCACATAGCCATCCACGGGCGCCAGCAGCGCGGCGCGCTGCGTGGCCAGGTAGGCCTCACGCACCCGGGCGGCGGCAACCTGCACGCTGGGGTGCTGTTCGACGCTGGTGCCTTCGGTCAGTGCCTGGTTGCTGGTGAGTTGCTCACGTGCAGCGACCACACCGGCCTGCGCCGCAGCCAGCGCGCTTTTGGCGGTGGCCAGCTGCGTCTGCGCGTGGTTGAGTTCTTCTTTGGACACCGCGCCGTTGCCGGTGAGCGACTGGCGGCGATTCAGGTCGTCGCTGGCGCGGGCGATGTCGCTTTGCGCCTTGACCACATCGGCATCGCGCAGGGCAATCTGCGCTGCCAGCGTGCCGTTGTTGGCGTAGAGCGTGCGCACCTGGCGCACGGCCTGGGCCAGTGCGGCCTCGGCCTGTTCCAGCGCAACCTTCGCATCGGCCGGGTCAAGCTGCACCAGCGTCTGGCCGGCTTTCACGAAATCGGTGTCGTCGGCCATGATGGCCATGACGGTGCCGCCGATCTGCGGCGTGATCTGGATCACGTTGCCCTGCACGTAGGCGTTGTCGGTGGACTCGTAATGGCTGGCCACCAGGTATTCATAGGCAGACCAACCCAGCCCTGCAACGACCACCACGGCCGCGAGCGCCGTCAACGCCTTTTTGCGTTTGGGGTTTCCTGCGGGCGGTTGTGCTGGTGCGTCGGAAGCTGGGGAGTTGGTAGATGTTGTGTCGCTCATGATGGTGTCAGGTGTTGGTTGATTCGGAACGATGCGTTACTTGCGTTTGGGCCGGCGCTTAATGCGCTGCGGGCAATTTTTCAGAATTAAAACCGGCTGTAGCCCAATCAGGACGAGCGCCAGCAGCTATTGTTTTTGTAGCATCCTGCGCTTGCGGCGCCTGCGCCGAGGGATTGCCGTAGCCGCCGCCCAGGGCGCGTATCAACGCGACCTGTGTGTCGAGCGCGCGGGCCGAGAGGTCTACCGCCAGACGGCGCTGTGCCAGCACGCTGGTTTCGGCGGTCAGCACATTGAGGTAGGTGCCCAGGCCGGCCTTGTAGCGCTGCACGGCGATGTCATAGGCGCCTTCCGCGGCTTCCTGCGCGGCGCGCTGCTCGGTTTGCTGGCGCGTGATGGCTTGCGATGACGCGACCTGGTCGGCCACATCGCGCACCGCGTCGATCACGGCGGCGTTGTAGCTTTCGACAGCGGCGTCCAGGTCGGCCGTCTTGCCGCGCAGGTTGGCACGCAGGCGGCCGGCGTCAAAAATCGGCAGGCGCAAGGCCGGCCCGACACCCCACTGCTGGCTGCCCGAGTCAAGCAGGCGACCGAGGCCGATGCTGGAAAAACCGGCGAAGGCGACCAGGTTGACGTTGGGGTAGAACTGGGTTTTGGCGTTGACCACGTCTTTGGACGAAGCCTCTACGCGCCACCGCGCAGCGGCGATGTCGGCGCGCCGGCCCAGCAGGTCGGCGGGAATGGCCGTGGCGGTTGCTACGTTTTTGATAGCTGCTTGCGCCGGAAGGGAAAGGGCTGCAGTGCCATTTTGCTTGCCAATGAGGGCGTCGAGCGCGTTGCGCGTGAGGGCCATCTGCTCTTGCAGGGTTTCGAGCTGCAGGCGCGCTTCGGGAAGGCCGCCTTCGCTCTGGCGCAGCTCCAGGCGGGTGTCCAGGCCGGCGTCGACGCGGTCGCGCACCAGCTTGAGGGTTTCTTCACGCTGGGCGAGCGTGCGGCGGGCCACCGTCACCTGCTCGTTCAGGCGAACCAGCTGAAAGTAAGTGCGGGTCACATTGCTGGCCAGCAGCAAGCGTGCGGCCTGCGCGTCTGCTTCAGCGGCACTGGCGGTGCCCAGCGCGGCATCCAGCGCGGCGCGGTTTTTGCCGAAAAAATCAAGCTCCCAGCTCACCGCGAGCTGCGCTGTACCGCTGTTGCGGATGGAGCCTGCCAGTGGTGCGGGCACTGCGCCATTGGCGGTGTATTGCTGGCGCGTCAGGTCCAGCTGCCCGGTGACCTGCGGCAGCGTGGCGGCATCGGCAACCTCGGTGACGGCCAGTGCGCGCGCCAGGCGGGCCTGCGCAAGCTTCAAGGTCGGGCTGGTTTGCAGGGCTTGGTCGACCAGGCCGTTGAGCTGCACATCGCCAAACTCGCGCCACCATTCGGCGGCCAGCGGCGCCTGGGCCGGCGTTTGGCTGGCGGTGTCGGCAGCCAGGCCCAGCGAAGGCGCGTCACGCAGGCTGGAATGCGGCGCGATGCCCGACATGTCGGCACAGCCCGTGAGGCCGGTCGCCATCAGGCCCACGGCCACCACGCTGGCGGCGGCCACCAGGGCCATACGGAAAGAGGCGCGCCAGAGCGGCAGGCGCGGCTCAGCGTGTTCGGCCTGGTTCACCGAAACGCAAGCCGAGACAGAAGCGGACGCGCTGCAAAGGGTGTTGCTGTTATTTGTCATCTTTTTCATTCGCTGCTTGAAGGGCTTGAAGGGTCTGCGCTGTTTCAAGGATGCGGCGCAGGTAGCCTTTGAGGTTTTGCCACTCATCGACCGTGAAGCCGGCCAGGTGGGCGTTTTGCACACGGCTGAGCACCGCAGGGATTTCTTTCGCGGCTTCGCGGCCTTCGGGTGTCAGTTCGATATTGACCACGCGCCTGTCTTCGCTGGAGCGGATGCGGCGGCAAAAGCCCTTGGCTTCGAGCCGGTCGAGCAGGCGGGTCATGGAGCCGGCATCGAGCTGGCACACACGGGCGAGTTCAGCCACCGTGGAGGCCTTGCCGAGGTAGATCTTGAGCATGGGCACCCACTGCGCGTTGGTGAGGCCCTGGGGCTCCAGTTCGCGCGTGACCTGCTGGGAGACGCTGTTGAGGATCTGGCGCATCAGCGCACCGGTGCTTTGCCCGGCGTCGTAATCGGTCGCGCAATAAAACTCGGCCGGCAACCCACAAAGGGGAACTGGGACAGCTGGCGGACGGCTGGATTCGGATTTCATGGACACGAATAATACATGCCTAGACAAACATTGTCAAGGCTGTGTTTGTACAGACATCTTTTATGGCTAAACTCCCCGCATGGCTACTTCTTCCCTTTCCAATGCGCCCAAGGGCGCGCCCCGCTCCCTTTCCGGCCTCGTTCCCTTCCTGCGTCCCTACCGGGGGCGGATTGTTCTGGCGATGTTTTTCCTGGTGATGGCGGCCGTTGCCACGCTGGTGTTTCCGCTGGCCCTGCGCAGCCTGATTGACGGCGGGCTCAGCGCGGCGGACAAGGGCCAGCAGCTGATGGCGCTGCGCACCCATTTCTTTGAGCTGTTTGGGGTGGCAGCGGCGCTGGGCCTTTTTTCGGCAGGCCGCTTTTACATGGTGAGCTGGCTGGGCGAGCGCGTGACGGCAGACCTGCGCAATGCGGTCTACGCGCATGTCGTGCGGCAAAGCCCCGAGTTTTTTGAAACCACACAGACAGGCGAAGTGCTCTCGCGCCTGACCGGCGACACAACGCTGGTGCAGACGGTGGTGGGCTCTTCGCTCAGCATGGGCCTGCGCAATGCCGTGATGGGCGTGGGCGCGCTGGGGATGCTGGTCTATACCAACCCGTACCTCATGGTGCAGGTACTGGTGGTGCTGGTGTTGATCGTCGCGCCCTCGGTCTGGTTTGGCCGGCGTGTACGCAAGCTGTCGCGCGCCAGCCAGGACCGCGTGGCCGACTCCAGCGCGATCGCGGCCGAAGTGCTTAACGCCATTCCGGTGGTGCAAAGCTACACCGCTGAAGGCCGCGAGGCCGCGCGCTTTGATGCGTCAACCACCAATGCCTTCAACACTGCGATTCGCCGCACCAGGGCGCGCTCGGTGCTGGTGGCTTTCATCATCATCGCCACGTCGGCGGCGCTGCTGTGGGGCCTGTACCAGGGCACGCAGGCGGTAATGCGGGGCGACATCACGGCGGGCCACCTGGGGCAGACGGTTGTTTACGTGATCATCCTGGCCAGCGCGGCGGCCGTGCTGGGCGAGGTCTATGGCGACCTGCTGCGGGCGGCCGGCGCCACCGAGCGGCTGATGGAGCTGCTG
>NZ_JBFUGX010000246.1:0-5837 GCF_056402675.1 Polaromonas sp. P3_C2
GGCGGTAACTTCTTCGGTGATGCAGGCACCTAGTCCGCCCATGACCGAATGTTCCTCCAAGGTCACGATGGCGTCGACCCGGTCGATAATCGAATGCAGGCACTCGCGATCCAGCGGTTTGATCGACGGCACGCTCCAGGCTTCTGCGTCGAGGCCCTGCTTGATGAGTTCGAGTGCGGTCTTCACCATGGATCCGGTTGCGAGCAGGGCGATGCGCTTCCCTCTCGGACTCACCGGTAGCATGCCGCCAGCTTGCAGTTTGACTGGACCGTCGTGCACGTCACCGCGATCACTTTTGCCGACGCGCATATAGACCGGTGATTCGAGCCGCAGTGCAAGCTGCATGGTCGCGGTCATTTCAAAGCGGTCAGCTGGAGACAACACGGTCAATGCCGGTACCGCGCGCGTGCAGGCGATGTCCTCGGTGCACTGGTGGCTGCTGCCGAGATGGCTGTAAACGAGCCCGGCGCCGTCACCTATCAGGATCACAGGCAGGTTTTCGTAGCAGACGTCGATCTTGATCTGCTCAAGCACACGCATCGGTACAAATGCCGCGAGGCCATAAACGATGGGTTTGAAACCGGCTTTAGCCAGACCCGCCGCCACCCCCACCATATTTTGCTCAGCAATGCCGCAATTGATGTATTGGTTCGGCCTGGCCTTGCGAAAAGCGTCGAACAGGGCATAGCCATGGTCGCCCGTGAGAAGCAGCACTTTAGGGTCGGCCAGCGCGGCAGCGACCAGCGCGTCGGAGAATGCGTTTCTCATGCTGTGCCTCCGAGCTCGGCGATCGCGGCCGCGTGGGTCTCGGCGGTCAGCCGTGTGTAGTGCCAGACGTTGTTGTGCTCCATGAACGAGACGCCCTTGCCCTTGATGCTGGTCGCGACGATTGCTTTCGGCTTTCCGTTGCGGCCGGCGCGCGCGTCGCGGTAGGCCGCGTCAATAGCGGCTTCATCATGGCCGTCAATGGTGACTGCGTCGAAACCGAAGGCGCGGAATTTCTCCTCGATGTTGCCGAGTGCAATGACCTCGTCGGTGGTGCCCATTGCCTGGAAGCCGTTTTTGTCGACGATCACGACGAGGTTGTCGAGCTTGAAATGCGTGGCGAACAGCGCTGCCTCCCAGATCGCGCCTTCGTTGAGTTCACCATCCCCGACCAGCGCATAGCAGATCTGATCTGTCTGGCTGAGCTTTGCACCCATGGCCAGGCCTGTTGCTACCGAAAGCCCGTGCCCCAAAGAGCCGGCCGTTGCTTCGACGCCGGGAATATGGGCATCGGCCAACCCCTTGAGCCGGCTGCCGTCCTTGAAGTATTGGCTGATGTCGCCGTCGTCAAGCCATCCGATTTCGTGCAGGCAGGCGTACTGCGCCATCACGCCGTGGCCTTTGCTGAGCACCATGTAGTCCCGATCGGGTGATTCGGGATTCGCAGGATCGAACCTGAGATGACTCCGGTAAAGCACGGCGAGCAGTTCGACGATCGAAAATGCGCAGCCGATATGCACGGTCGCGCCGGAATAGGCCATATCCAGGACAGTTCTTCGGATGCGAGTGGCGTTGAATTTGTTCATGATGTGATCGATGAACGACTCCAGTTGAATGTTTTGAGCAGCGCGGCCTCGATCCCCGTGAATTCCGCAAGGCCGAGTTCCTCCCGCGCCTTGCGCGTGTCGGGCAGGTAGCGTGGCGCAGGTTCGGCGGTAGGCAATGCTTCGATCTTCACTTCAAGCCCGGCCCCCGAGGCTCGAACGATATGCTGCGCGAGCTCGGCGATACTTACCGCGCTTTCCGAGCCCACGTTATAGGCTTGGCCCGGCTTGCCGGTGCCGAGAATGCGTAATAGCCAGACGCAGAGGTCCGCCATGTACAAAAATGATCGCAGAGGCCGGCCGTCACCCCTGACTTCAATGGGCCGTCCAGCGAGCGCGTCGCGGATGAAATTCCCGGCTGCGAATGGCCCGTTCAGCGGCAGGCCTGGGCCGATCAGCGCATAAATGCGTGCGATGCAGGCACCAAGCCCGAACTGCGCGGCATAGGTGCATGCGAGCCATTCGGCCGCGCGTTTACCGTTGCCGTACGCAGCAGCCGGTTGCAGCAGATCGGGCGCGCATGCATAGGTCTCCGGCATTCGTTCGATTGAAGCAGGTTGGGCACCATAAATCGCGCCGCTGGACGTCAACAAAAAGCGCGATGCACCGCTTGCGTCGGCGAGGTCGAGCGCGCGCCGCGTTCCCTGCACGATCGAATCAAATACCGCCAGCGGGTCGGCCGCCCGGTGCGGATCGCCGACATCAGCGGCTGCGTGAACCATCAGGTCAAGCTTGCCGGCCGGCACGGTGAAGTCGAGCATATCCCCCGCGACCAGCCGGGTGTCGCGGCGATTGAACATGTGCGGTGACTCTTTCTGTGCACGTTCGGGATCTCGGCTCAGCACAATGAGTTCAAGACGGCTGCCGAGCGTGTCGTTCGCCCGCTGCAGCGACTGCAGCAGCCAGCTGCCGATGAAACCGGTGCCACCTGTCATGAACAGCCTGGCCCCGCCAAAGCGTGACCAGAACTCCGGTGTCAGAGACAACACCAGATCCAGATCATCGGCAGGGAAGGCAGCTTGCATGATGGTTTTTAGAAATTCACGCCGAGATAGGTCTCAATCTTGCGTGCGGCGAATTCAAGCATCGCCGGCGTCAGCGAGGGCTGTACGCCGATCCAGAATGTGTTGTTCATCACGTTGTCGGTGTTGGTCAGATCACCGCTGATGCGGTAGTTGCAGTCGCTCATGTAGGGCTGGCGCGTCAGGTTGCCGGCGAACAGCAGCCGCGTGCCGACCTTGTTCTGGTCGAGGTAGGTCAGCAGATCGAGCCGGGTGACCGGGCAATTTTCTTTCAGCGTGATCGGGAAGCCAAACCATGACGGATCAGAGTGCTCAGTCGGCTCGGGCAGGTTGACGAATTCCTCGCAGGCCTTCAGGCGCTCCTTGAGAAACGCGAAGTTGTCCTTGCGCGCCTGGATGAACTGCGGAGCCTTGTCGAGTTGCGCCAAACCGCAGGCCGCCTGCATATCGGTGATCTTGAGGTTGTAGCCGAGGTGGCTGTAGGTGTATTTATGGTCGTAACCTTCGGGCAGTTCACCGAGCTTCCAGCAGAAACGTTTACCGCAGGTGTTGTCCTTGCCGGGCGGGCAATAGCAGTCGCGGCCCCAATCGCGGAAGCTTTCGGCGATGACTTTGAGTTCGTCATTGTTGGTGAAGACCGCGCCGCCTTCGCCCATTGTGATGTGGTGGGCCGGATAAAAGCTCAACGTGGCAATGTCGCCGAAGGTGCCTACCATCTGGCCCCGGTAGGTGGTACCGAGTGCATCGCAGCAGTCTTCTACCAGCCAGAGCTTGTACTTCTTGCATAGTGCGGTCACAGCGTCGAGGTTGAAGGCGTTACCAAGCGAATGCGCCAGCATGATGGCCTTGGTCTTGGGACCGATAGCGGCCTCTATCTTGCTCGCATCAATGTTGTGTGTGAGGCGGTCAACATCAACAAACACAGGCACCGCGCCGAACTGGATGATGGGGTTGACGGTAGTCGGAAAACCCGCGGCCACGCCAATGACTTCATCGCCACGCTTGATCGCACGCTCGCCGAGCTTCGGCGAGGTCAAGGTGCTGAATGCCACGAGGTTCGCCGACGAGCCCGAGTTGACTGTGATGAGGTGCTTGACGCCAATGAATGCAGCGAGTTTTTTCTCAAATGCGGCGTTGAAGCGTCCGGTCGTGAGCCAGCCGTCGAGAGACGCCTCAACCATGTTCTTGAGTTCAGCGGCATCGAGTAGTTTGCCGGACGGCGGCACCACGCTCACACCGGGCAAGAAGGGTTCGGGAGCCAATGCGACTGCGGCGTACTGTTCTACCAGCGCAGAGATTTGCTCGCGAAGAGCTTGGGTTTTGGCGTTTTGCATAACTTGAAATCTGCCGATTCTGATGTTGTATAAAGCGGGGCTGATCAACGTTCGCGGGTCAATCGAGCCGACGTCAGCGAGCACTTTCTTTGACTTGCGCGAGGTAATCTGCAACCGCTGGTAGCGTGTCGCGGAAATTCAGGCCGTCCAGCGCCGGCGTACGCTCGAACAAAAATTCATAGTTGTCGTTGACTGGTCCGGGCAAGGCGCCGATTTTCAGCAGATCGAGACGATCTTGCGCCTCAAAAATGTAGGTGGCCAGGTTTTTCAGCATGACCGGCATGCCATGGCTTAGCTCGACCGAGCCGCTGGCGTGCGAATCTGCGAGCCGGAAGATTGCCGCAACTTCGTCATCAATATGATGGTACTCCCGTAACTGCATGCCGGGCGTCATCCTGAATTCGGCGTTCCTGTCGATAGCCTGCAGGATTTGACCGAGAAACATGAAGGGGTCCGGCGCCCGCCCCCCAAACAAGGTATGCAGGCGTATGTGCAAGCCGAGCCGGCTCGTCGCGCAAAATTCCTCGACAAAACGACCTAGTTTCGTTTTACTCCAATAGTAGGGATTAAGCCCTTTGTCGTCGACCACTTTTTCCATGACCGTACCGAAGGTAATGACTCGCGCCCCGGTTCGTGTTGCACCCTGAACCACATTTTTCGCCAGTGAAAAATTGATGCGTTCGTGCTCGTCATGTGGGCGACCAGGATCAATGATGCCTGTGGCAACGTAGACCACGCTGTCTTCGGCGGCGTGCCGGCTTTCGAAAAAGCGCGCGACCTCGTCAGCGCCGTCGTCGCGCCACCACTCCGAGTAAATGGAATGATCGGGCGCTTCGACGCGGGCCGGGTCTTGCGAGGCGTGTATAGCGTGGCCAAGGCGACCCCGGGCTCCCAGGATAAAAATCATCGGATTTTCGCTTCCTGACATCGCATGTTGGTTTTGAGATTTCGCATCGTTCGATCAGTGCCGGATCATTGTTTGATAATGGTCGATTTGCGCCAGAGTGGTTTCGCGGATGTCCGCGCCTTCACCGCGCCGCCGGGCCCAGACGACAATCATGTTCAGGGCCGTCTCGAGATTGAGCAATGGACGCCAGCTCAGCCGACCGACTGCTTTGGAAATGTCGAGCTTGAGGTAATTGGCTTCGTGAGGCTGCTCGGTTGCATCAATCTTCCAACGTGCGTTGCCGCCCCAGAGTTCGGCCATGCAGCTTACGATCACGCCGACCGGCCGCGCGTCTTCATCTTTCGGGCCAAAATTCCAGGCCTCGGCGCAGGCGGGACCGTTGTCGTAAAGACGTTCGGCGAGCGTCAGGTAGCCGCGCAGCGGTTCAAGCACGTGCTGCCAGGGACGTATGGCGTTCGGGTTGCGGATATCGACGACCCGGCCCTGTTCGAACGCAGCAAGAATGTCGGGAATCAGGCGATCCTTGGCCCAGTCACCGCCGCCAATGACATTGCCGGCGCGCGCTGTGGCCAGCGCAACGCCATGCTGGGCATGGGTCTGAGCGCTGAAGAACGATGCCCGATAGGACGCGCTGACAAGTTCAGCGCAACCCTTGCTGTTGCTATAGGGGTCATGCCCACCCATCGGCTCGTTCTCACGGTAGCCCCAGAGCCATTCCCTGTTCTCGTAGCATTTGTCGGTCGTTATGTTGACGACGGCCTTGACGCCAGGCGTGTGGCGCACGGCTTCAAGCAGGTTCACGGTTCCCATCACATTGACCGCGTAGGTTTCGACGGGTTCAACGTACGAGTGACGCACCAGCGACTGTGCCGCCATGTGGATCACGATCTGCGGGGCGGCCAGACGCATTGCCTCGCGTAGCGCGACGAGGTCGCGCACGTCACCGTGCAACGATGTCATGCCGTCGGCAACGCGAGCCGCATCA
>NZ_JBFUGX010000247.1:0-5828 GCF_056402675.1 Polaromonas sp. P3_C2
GCTCCAGGCCCAGGGGACGAGATAGGCGTTACCCGGGTCGATGGTGCCCAGCTTTTCCATGATGGCGGGGTCGAGGTTGCCGTAGTTGGCGACCTTGGACTTGTCGAGCTTGGCAAGCAGGCCGCCGACCGGGGGTATCCCCCGGTCAAGGGCTGCAACAACGCGAGGCGCCCCTTGCAGCCCCAGCCCTACGGGTGGCACCCGGAAAAGGCCGCACTCGTCGTTGCGAAGCCTCACCGGGGGCCTACCCCGGCTTCATTTCGCGCCTAGATTGCGGCCTTTTCCGGATGCCACGCGGGGGCGATTTATATGATGACAGGCCCTAGAGCCGCGGGAACTTTTTCTCCCCGGGGCTTGCCTCCACGGCAGCCCGGCATCTGGGCCAATTCGCCTACAGCCAGATACGCCCAAGGACGGCTGCCCAATTGGCCTGCGCTGCATACGCTAAGGGCAACCCCTTACTTTCAGCTCAGGAGAAACCCATGGGATTGACCCGATGGTTAGGCGAGGCCGCCATGAAACCCTTTGCCCGTGCACTGCCCGTCATGGGCGATACCGAGCGGGCAGCGCTGGAGGCGGGCACGGTCGGGTTCGAAGGCCAGCTGTTCTCGGGAACGCCCCATTTTGATGCCCTGCTGGCCGCTGGACCCAATGTACTGAGCGCCAAAGAGCAGGCTTTCCTGGACAACGAGGTCACGGCATTGTGCGCACTGCTGGACGATTTCGCCATCGACCAGGCTGGCGACCTGCCGGCCGAAGTCTGGGCTTTCATGCGCGGCAGGCGCTTCTTCGGAATGATCATTCCCGAGGAGTGGGGCGGCCTCGGCTTCAGCCACTACGCCCATGCCACGGTAGTGACGCGTATCGCCACACTCAATATTTCTGCGGCAGTCACCGTCATGGTGCCCAATTCGCTGGGTCCGGCCGAACTGTTGCTGCGCTATGGCACAGCGGCGCAAAAAGAGCACTACCTGCCACGCCTGGCCGATGGCCGCGACCTGCCCTGCTTCGGACTGACCTCGCCTTATGCGGGCTCCGATGCCGCATCCATCCCTGACCGCGGCGTTGTCACCGCGCGCGAGATCGACGGCGTCATGGTGCGCGGCTTCAGTGTGGATTTCTCCAAGCGCTACATCACCCTGGCGCCGGTGGCTACCGTAGTCGGCCTGGCCTTCAACGCGGTGGACGAAACCCTGCCCGAAGGACAGCGCAACCTGGGCATCACCTGCGCGCTGATTCCCGTGCCGCAACCGGGCATGCAGATCGGCAGGCGGCACCGGCCGATGGACGCCGCCTTCATGAATGGTCCCATCGAAGGCCGTGAAGTCTTCATCCCCATGGACTGGATCATCGGTGGCGAGCAGCAGGTCGGCCAGGGCTGGCGCATGCTGATGGAATGCCTGGCGGCGGGGCGCGCGATCTCCCTGCCGGCGTTGGGCTCGGCCATGCAGCAAACCGCGCTTTTCGTCGCCAACGGTTACGGCCAGGTGCGGGAGCAGTTCGGCCTGCCCATCGGCCGCTTCGACGCGATTGCCGGCGTGATTGCGGAAATGGCCTGTGAGCTCTATGCGACGGACGCCGCACGCCGCTACACCGCCGCCGTACTCGACAAGGGCGAGCAGCCCAGCGTGGCCAGCGCCATCCTGAAAGTGCACCTGACCGAAGCCGGCCGGCGCGCCGTCAACCGCGGCATGGACATCCTGGGCGGCAAGGGGATCATCCAGGGGCCATCCAATCTGTTGTCGGTGGCTTACCGCGGCGCGCCTATTGCCATCACCGTGGAAGGCGCCAACATCCTGACCCGCTCGCTGATCATTTTTGGACAAGGCGCGGTGCGCTGCCACCCCTACGTGATGAAGGAAATGCAAGCCGTGCAAGGCAACGATGCGCAGGCGCTGGGGGAAGCGCTGATCGGCCATGGCGGACACGTGCTGCGTAACTTCTGGCACAGCATAGCCGGTGCACCCTTGCAAGGCTCGCCCCCCGCGGGCCTGGAAAAAGAAGCCCGACTCATCGCCCGCTTGAGCAGCCAGTACGCATTGACCTGCGACCTGGCCATGGGCTTGCTGGGCGGCAAGCTCAAGCGCATGGAGCTGCTGTCGGCCCGGCTGGGCGATGTGCTGGCCCACCTCTACATGGCCAGCGCCTGCCTTTGGCGTTATGCCGTCGACAAGGATACGAATATGCTGCCGGTCGCACAGGCAGCCATTCGCGTACGGCTCGATGAAGCCGGCAACACGCTGGAGGCCCTCTATGCCAACTTTCCTTCGCCGCTAAGGCGTGTAGTGGGTGCGCTGGTGCTGAACCGCAGCACACGCCTGGCACCGCTTCGGGATGTTCAGTTGCTGGAGCTGGCCAAACTTCTGCGAACCCACCCCGTCGTGGTGAAACGCTTGTGCCCTGACTTGGCAACGCCTACCAGCGGCGGGCTGCGCGACCTGATGGATGCGCTCGATCTGGCAACGCAGCTCGGCGAAGAAACCGTGGCGCTGAACAAGGCCGTGCGCAGCAATCAGTCCATGGAGCACGCCGCGAAAGCCTCAAGCCGCCCGGACCTGGCGTTGGCTTATTTACGCGCCGCCGACAAGGTGATCCAGGTCGACGACTTTGCGCCTTAGAACCTGTTCTTAAGCCGCGGCCCGGGTAAACAATCCCTTGTACTGCTCACGCAGCAAATTCTTCTGTACCTTGCCCATGGTGTTGCGCGGCAATTCACTGACCACAAAGCAGTGCTTGGGAATCTTGAAGTTGGCCAGCTTCGATTTCAATTCGCCCACAATCYCGCTGCCCTCGAGCACGACGCCCGGCTTGGCGATAACGACGGCCACGCCGACCTCGCCGAAATCCGGGTGCGGCACACCGACCAGCGCGCTTTCGGCCACGCCAGGCATGTCGTTGATGTAGCCTTCGATTTCGGCGGGATAGACGTTGTAGCCGCCGCTGATGATGAGGTCCTTGCTGCGGCCCACGATGACGATGTAGCCGCGCTCGTCGATCTTGCCCACGTCGCCGGTCTTGAAGTAGCCGTCTGCGGTGAACTCTTCTTTTGTCTTCTCCGGCATGCGCCAATAGCCCTTGAAAATATTCGGGCCCTTGACCTGGATGCCGCCGATCTCACCGGCCGGCAATGACTCGCCGCCTTCGTCCTGCACACGCAGGCTGACACCCGGCAGCGCAAAGCCCACCGTACCGCCGCGCCGCTCGGCGCCTTGGTAGGGGTTGGACGTGAGCATCACGGTTTCCGACATGCCGTAGCGTTCCAGAATGGTGTGGCCGGTGCGCTCTTTCCACTCGTTGAAGGTCTCGATCAGCAAAGGCGCCGACCCCGCCACAAAGAGCCGCATGTTGCGGCAAGCCTCGCGCGTCAGGCCCGGCTCGGCCAGCAGGCGCACATACAGCGTGGGCACTCCCATGAACACCGTGGCTTGGGGCAGCTTTTTCACCACCAGCTTGGGGTCGAATTTGGCCAGCCAGATCATCTTGCTGCCGTTGATGAGCGCACCGTGAATGGCAACAAAGAGTCCGTGCACATGAAAAATCGGCAGGGCATGGATCAGCACATCGCCACGGCCTTCGGGCCCTCCGGTAGCCGTCCAGCCCCAGGCATCTTTAAGCACCAGCGCATTGCTCAGCATGTTGCCGTGCGAAAGCATGGCGCCCTTGCTGCGGCCGGTGGTACCGCTGGTGTAGAGGATGGCGGCCAGGTCGTCCGCCTGCCGTGCCACCACTTCATGCCGGTCGCTGCAATGCGTTGCACGGTCCAGCAGCGAGCCTGTGCGGTCATCGTCCAGTGTGAACACGTTCTGCGTGCCGGCCTTGAAGGCGATCTTGCTGACCCAACCAAAATTCTTGCTGCTGCAGACTATCACCGACGGCTCCGCGTTGCCGATGAAGTATTCGATCTCGGCGCTTTGGTAGGCAGTGTTGAGCGGCAAAAACACATAGCCGGCGCGCAGCGTCGCCAGGTAAAGCATCATGGCCTCCACCGACTTCTCGACCTGCACCGCCACCCTGGCCCCTTCAGGTAACCCCAGCAAGGCCAGCAGGTTGGCCATCATCGCAGTGCCGCGTTCGAGGTCGCGCCACGAATAGCAGAGGCCGTTGTCAGTTTCGACGGCGACTTCATTGAGCGAAGAAGGAAACGCGGCTCGAAGCGTTGCAAACAGGTTATGGTTTTTCATGGGTCAGGCTGGCTATGGTTGGAATTTCGGCCGCCCGGCGATCAAACCGGGGCAGGCGTTTTTCAGTGAAAGCGGCAATACCTTCGCGGTGCTCGGCAGAAGGTGCATAACGGTAGGCTGTTGCTATCAAATCAGTAGCTGGTTGCGCTGGTCCAGTGGGCGCCAGAGCCCTGAATGCCTGTTTATTCAGGCGAGCGGCGCCAGGCGCAAGGGCGCAGGTGCGATCCACGCAAGCCATGACCAGGGCCCCGACGTCCTGGCCCGGCGCAACCTGGTTGAGAAAGCCGCGCTGCTTCATCTCGGCGGCCCCCAGAACGGCAGCCGAAAGCAGCATCTCCCTAGCGGTCAGCTCCCCGGCGGCACGCATCACCAGCGCAGCCTCGCGCGGCGCCATCGGGAAGCCGAGCTTGGCGATGGGCGCACCAAACTTTGCCGTATCGCCGGCGATACGGATATCGCAGCAGCTGGCAATTTCAACGCCGGCGCCCATACAGTTGCCTTCGATCTGCGCGACGATGGGGACGTCGCAGTCCAGCATGGCCTGCAAGCCGCCCCATACATCGTCTTCATGAAACGCGCGCAGGCCCGCTTCCTCAAAGCGAAAGCCGGCGTATTCGGAGATGTCGCCGCCCGCGCAAAACTGCCCGCCCTCTCCCCGCACCAGCACGCAACACAACGCTGCGTTTTGCTGGATGCGCTCAAACGCCGCACGTAGCTCGCGCCACATGGCGCGAGACATGGCATTGAGCTTGCCGGGATGGGACAGCGTCACAAAGGCAACGGGGCCTTTCACTTCCAGTAAAACGACACCGGTCATCAAGGGATCAGTCGAGTTTGGCGCCAGAGGCTTTCACCACGGCCGACCAGCGTTTGACCTCGCCGCTCACGAACGCGCCGAATTGCTGCGGCGTGAGGTTGCCGAAGTCCGCGCCGTTGTTGGCCCAGATGGCTTTGAGCTCGTCGGTGGTGGCGGCTTTGCGCAGGTCTTCCACGATGCGCGCCTGCACGTCTGCCGGCGTACCCTTGGGCGCCCACATGCCGTACCAGGTGGTCACGGTGTAGTTGGGCAAGCCCAGTTCGCCGGCGCAGGGCACATCCGGGAAAGCCGGGTTGCGTTTGGTGCCGGACACCATGAGCGCCTTGATCCGGCCGCCCTTGATATGGTTGGCGGAAGAGCCCAGGCCGTCAAACATCATGTCGACATTGCCGGAAATCAAATCCTGCAGGGCCGGGCCCGCGCCGCGGTAGGGAATGTGGGTGATGAAGGTCTTGGTCTGCTGCTTGAACAACTCGCCGGCCAGGTGGTGCGAAGTGCCCGCGCCGGCCGAACCGTAGTTGTACTTGCCCGGCGCCTTGCGCACAGCTTCAAGGTAGGCCTTGAAGTCGGGGAACGGCAAGTTGCGGGGGTTGACCACCAGCACCTGCGGCACGTTGGCCATCAGGGCCAGTGGCACAAAATCTTTCTCGATGTCGTAGTCCAGCTTGGGATACATCGAGGGCGCGATGGTGTGGTGCACTGCGCCCATGAAGAGCGTATAGCCGTCGGGCTGGGCCCTGGCAGCGATACTGGCCCCCAGCGTGCCGCCGGCGCCGCCGCGGTTGTCGATGATGAGCTGCTTGCCGGTCAGCTTCGCGAACTGGGCGGAC
>NZ_JBFUGX010000248.1:0-5827 GCF_056402675.1 Polaromonas sp. P3_C2
GGTCACGGCTGAGCTTCAAGGCAACATGCGCGACCTCATGGGCAAGCACCACCACCAACTCGTCCCTGGAAAGCCTGGCCAGCAGCGGCACCGTCACTATCACGCTGGCGCCATCTGAATCGGCATACCGGTAGGTCCCGTCGACCACAGTCAATGAGAGCTGGCAAACCGCGACCCGCCTCACCGCAATCTTTGCCGGCTCACCGTTGCGCTTGACTGAAAACTCAACCAGGGGAGTTGCCTCCGGATTTTTCTCCCGAACATGCGGCCCCACTGAATCCGGTTTCGGGGTTCCAAAGAAGCGAAGAAGCTGCCCCTGTTCAGCAAACTCAAATGGCTCGCGCGCCTTGAAGCCGACGTATCCCCAAGGGGTCTTGTCGATGTCCGTCAGAAAAATACTGGCGCCGGGCCCCATGTTGTAGTGCCTGGCAAGCTCCTCATACTCTGCCAATGATCTCTTGGGTAATTTGTCATTGGGTAAAGGAGGAATGGTCCTGGGAAATCCCCCCAAGCTCCACGTCCAATCGGCGTCCTCCTTTTGACAAAGGGGCTGCGCCGCATAGGCCAGCTGAAAAAGAAGCTGCTCAGCAGGCGCACTGACTTTTTTCACCTCCACCATCCGGGACGGTTGCGTCTCGGGCAACGCCGCACCTGCGTCTGAGGCGCCCCAACACATCAGGGCCACAAGCCATAACGGGTGATATTTCTGCATTTTGCTTTTTTTGAGTTGGGTTGCCGGCTATTGAATCACTGGATATGACGCGCAACAACATCACAATGCACGTTTTTTTTGCCCCAACCGCCCTTGATGGTTCCTATCGGCCGCCGATTACATCCGGAAGACGCCAAACTTCGTATCGGGGATGGGCTGGTTGAGCGTGGCCGAAAGCCCCAGCGCCAACACACGCCGCGTATCCGCCGGGTCAATCACGCCGTCGTCCCAGCCACGCGCGGTGGAGTAATACGGGTGCGACTGCTGGCCAAACTGGTCGAGCACCGGCTGCTTGAAGGTGGCCTCTTCTTCGGTGCTCCAGGTGCCGCCCTTGGCTTCAATCGCGTCGCGCTTCACGGTGGCGAGCACGCCGGCGGCCTGCTCGCCGCCCATCACGCAGATGCGCGCGTTCGGCCACATCCACAAAAAGCGTGGTGAATACGCCCGGCCGCACATGCCGTAGTTGCCGGCGCCGTAGCTGCCGCCAATGATCACGGTGAACTTGGGCACCTGGGCCGTGGCCACGGCCGTCACCATCTTGGCGCCGTGGCGGGCAATGCCTTCGGCTTCGTATTTGCGGCCGATCATGAAGCCGGTGATGTTCTGCAGAAACACCAGCGGCACCTTGCGCTGGCAGCACAGCTCGATRAAGTGCGCGCCCTTTTGGGCCGATTCACTGAACAAGATGCCGTTGTTGGCGATGATGCCCACGGGCATGCCTTCAATGTGCGCAAAGCCGCAGACCAGTGTGGGGCCAAAACGCGCCTTGAACTCATGAAATTCGCTGCCGTCGACGATGCGGGCAATCACCTCGCGCACGTCATACGGTTTTTTCGGGTCCACCGGAATCACGCCGTGCAGCTCTTGCGGGCTGTGCAGCGGCGGCACCGGCGTGCGCAGGGCCTGGTCGAAGCGCTTGGTCTTGTTGAGGCTGCCTACGGCCTGGCGGGCCAGGGCCAGCGCATGCGCGTCGTTCTGCGCCAGGTGGTCGGCCACACCCGAAAGGCGCGTGTGTACATCGCCACCACCCAGGTCTTCAGCGCTGACGATTTCACCAATGGCCGCCTTCACCAGCGGCGGGCCGCCCAAAAAGATGGTGCCCTGGTTCTTGACGATGATGGTCTCGTCGCTCATGGCCGGCACGTACGCGCCGCCGGCCGTACAGCTGCCCATGACCACGGCGATCTGCGCAATGCCCTGCGCGCTCATGTTGGCCTGGTTAAAGAAGATGCGGCCAAAGTGGTCGCGGTCAGGAAACACATCGTCTTGATTCGGCAGGTTGGCGCCGCCCGAATCGACCAGGTAGATGCAGGTGAGGTTGTTCTGCATCGCCACTTCCTGCGCGCGCAAATGTTTTTTCACCGTCATCGGGTAGTAGGTGCCGCCCTTCACCGTGGCGTCGTTGCACACGATCATGCAGTCCACCCCATTGACGCGGCCAATGCCGGTGATGACGCCGRCGCAGGGTGCGCTGTCGGTGCCGTCACGGTCGGGGTACATGTCTTTGGCAGCCAGGGGGCCGAGCTCCAGGAAAGGCGTGCCCGGGTCCAGCAGCATCTGCACGCGGTCACGCGGCAGCAACTTGCCGCGTGATACGTGCCGCGCCCGCGTGGCCTCACCGCCACCCAGGGCGGCCTTGGCGACTTGCGCGTTCAGGTCGTCTACCTGGGCCTGCATGGCGGTGGCATTGGCCTGAAAGTCGGCAGAGCGGACGTTGAGTTTTGTCTCCAGAGCGGGCATGGCAATTCCTGAAATACGGGTGAAAGGCGCTGAAACGGGACTGAAATGGGGCTGACCTGCGCCAGGCCGTCGGGTGCGTGAGCCCCACCTTAGCCAGATTAACGCTAAACAGCCAGCTTAGCGAAAACCCGCCCCACAGGCACAGCCAATGAGGTTGCAAATCCTGCCACCTTGGCGGAAAATTGTCACCATGCTCAGCAAAGCACCCGTCAAACCCGCCAGCCCACCCAAAGCAGCCACCCCCATGGCCTTTGCCAGAAGCATTGCCTCTGCCTACAAACGCTACAACCAAAGCCCGACAGAAGCCCTGAAACTGGCACAGATCACGCCAACCCAGCTCAAGCAAGTCAACGCCCACATCACCGCCCGCCAGATGGAGCAACTCTCAGGCGCCGCCATGCAGGAGCTGGACGACGAAGGCCTGGGCGCCTTCAGCCGCAAACTGCCTTGGGGCAGCTACGGCATGCTGGCCCGCGCCTCCATCAGCTCACCCAACCTGGGCGTCGCCCTTAAACGCTGGTGCCRCCACCACGCGCTGATTGCCGACGACATCACCCTGCGCGTCACCACCTCCGGCGACACCGCCGCCATCACGGTCGAAGAAAAAGCCCCTGGCAAGGTCGGTGAGTTTGCTTTGGTGCACGTGCTGCGCAACATCCACGGCCTGGCCTGCTGGTATGTGGATTCGCGCATTCCGCTGCAGGGCGCACGCTTTCCGTTTGCCGCGCCGCCGCATGTAGAGGCCTATGGGCTGATGTTCCCCGGGCCGCTGCAGTTCAATGCCGCGCAGGCCGAGATCCGGTTTGATGCACGCTACCTGGCCTTGCCTCTCCGTCGTGATGAAAAGGCCTTGCAGCAGATGCTGCAGCGTGCTTTGCCGTTGACGGTGTTGCAGTACCGGCGTGACCGGTTGTTGGTTGAGCAAGTGCGTCAGGCCTTGGCGAACCCGGGGGTGGCTTCGCACAACGCGGAGACTTTGGCGGCGGCGCTGAATATGTCTGCGCGCTCGTTACACCGGCAGCTTCAGGAGGAAGGGGCTTCGCTGCAGCAGCTCAAGGATGAGGTGCGGTTTGRGAAAGCGAAGGAGTTGTTGCTGCGAACCTCAAAACCGATCAAGCAGGTGGCAGAGGCTTCGGGCTTTCGGAATGAGAAGAGTTTTATTCGGGCGTTTCGGGATTGGGCAAACGTTTCGCCTGGAGAATTTCGAAACTCTTGCCATGAGACCTAGGTCCATTTTGGTGTTTTAAAACTTATCAAGCTGGAGTACGGCGAAGAGAACTCAATTCGCATAATGGATTGAGGCTTTTTCAGACGAAACTCGCCACATCGAAGGCAAAGTACGGTTAGATCTTTAACTAGCCCTGTCAAGTACGGCATCTGACACGCGAGGCTCTGTCACTCACCACCTCGACGTTGATCCTATTTCCCGTTCGGAGTTTCGGGAAGCTCACTAGACAACCTCATTGCTGAGCCTCAGAATCTGTCAAAGTGGAGGGCCTGGAGATGGCATTTATTCATGTGGTGGGAGCGCTCGGCGTGACTCTCGCCTTTGGCATCTTGGCCCTTGTACTTGGGACATGGGAGCAGGGGCTAGTTCAAAAGCGCCGCCTGCAGGATGCGTCCCTAGCGTTGGGCGTTCCGCTTTCATCTTTGGAGAATGATGAGGGTCTCATTCCGAGACTGCTTCAGTATTCCTCACAGCGGTACAGCAGTGAGCTACTGCGGAACAGATTCTCGGACCTGTGCGGACCGCTGCGTACTGTGTGGGGCTGGCTGGGTAACCTCGTGCAAGTGGGTATCGTGATAAGCGTTAGCTGGTCAATGTATGCCGAGGGCGCACAGAACGCAGTCTTCATGTGGTCCGTACTGGCTGTGGCAATCTTCTTCTGGGTCGCAAGCGTCGCATTCTCCTACTCATGCTTGTTGCTGACCGGCCGGTTTCCGGGTGAGGCCAAGATGACACGCAAATCAATTGCGGCGGTAATCGAACAGCGAACGGCACACCCAACGACCCACTCACCACCCGTGTGGGAGCCCTGATGGACGCCAAACTCAATGCCTTTTTGGAGGACAGTTCCGCGCATTGCATCGCGGCTAGAAACGAGGTCAGAAGATTATTCGCGGTCGGTGGCGGATGCCTCACTGCCGCTGTCTTAGCACCTCAGAGAAGCTGAAGTTCGGGATATGACTGAGGTATGGAGGTGCAACAGTTGCACGAGACTTTAAAGCAAACTGGTGTCACCGGAACGTGATGAAAATGCAGCGTTCAAAAGACTAACCAGCCATTGCAAATATCTAGCCTCATCTCGCTGCCTAGCTACCAAGCTCCTTCTGCAACGCCTCCACAGACAAGTAGCCGGCACCAGCAAATGCGCCTCGACCTTGAAAGTCTGTTTGCCTGAGACGCCGCTGCGCACGATGTCGGTATGAATGCTCTCAATGCTGATGCCGCGCTCGGCCAGCATCTTGGTCAGCCTGCAGACGAATGCCCACACGGTCTTCGCCCACCAGCTCCAGCTCTAACCCTGCTTGCAGGCATACAACTTGCATCCCCACGAGCCACGGCGGAGCAAGTTTTACGGAATGCGAACTGGCGACGCCCGGTACCCTCCAACTCTGAAAGCGACCTATGTCATTCACCCGCACCGCTTGCCTGGCGCTTTGCGCCGCGTCCGGCCTGGCGCTCGCCGCCTCCTCGTTCGCGCAAGAGCCCTACCCCAGCCACCCGGTCAAGGTCATCGTCGCGCTGCCGGCTGGCGGCAGTGTTGACATGGTGGCGCGCCAGGTCAGCCAGCAGCTGACCACTGACCTGGGTCAGCCCTTTGTGGTGGACAACCGGGCCGGCGGCTCGGGGCAGATTGGTGTGCCGGTGGTGGCCAAGGCGGCGCCTGACGGCTACACCATCATGGTGTCGCCGGCGTCTTTTCTGACGACGAACAAAAGCATCTTCAAAACCTTGCCCTACAACCCGGAAACCGACTTTGTGGCGGTGACCAAGCTGGTGAACCAGGCCATGGTGCTGGTGGTGAACGACAAGGCGAAGTATGGAACGCCGGCGAGCATTCTGGCGGCGGCCAAGGCCAACCCGGGCAAGCTGACGTATGCCTCTTCAGGTGACGGCAGCCCGCAGCACCTGGCGGGGCTGATGTTTGAAAGCCAGACCGGCGCGAAGCTGCTGCACGTTCCCTACAAGGGCGGTGCGCCGGCCATTACCGACCTGATTGGCGGCGTGGTGGACATGGCCTTTGYCCCGCTGCCGGAGGCGCTTCCGCACATCAAGTCGGGCAAGCTGCATGCGGTGGGTGTGCTGAGTGAGAAACGGGCCATCTCTGCGCCGGACATTCCCACACTGCGCGAAGGCGGTGTGAACAATGT
>NZ_JBFUGX010000249.1:0-5799 GCF_056402675.1 Polaromonas sp. P3_C2
GGGCGGCATCGCCGTCGTGCAGAGCACAGACAGCCCGCAGAGCAGTGCACGCGCTGCGGCACTGGCACATGGCTACCGCGTCGAATTGCGTGGCATGCAACATGGCCGGCGTATCGAGGAGACCGTGCAAGTGAATGCAGTACAGGCCGTCTGGCATGCCCGCCGCGATTGGACACAACTGTGCGATGCCATGGCCACCACCGTGCAGGTCATCATCTCCAACACCGCAGACATGGGCTATGCACTGGACGACTCCGACGCCGCGGCGCTGCTGCGTAGCCCCACGACGGCGCCGAGCAGCTACCCGGCCAAGCTGGTGGTGCTTCTGCACCATCGCTGGCAGCTACAACCAGAGGCTCCCCTGACGCTGTATCCCTGCGAACTGGTCAGCCGTAACGGTGACACCCTGCGCAACCTGGTATCCACGCTGGCACAGAGCTGGGGCGTTACGCCCGCCTTCCTTCGCTATGTGCGGGAGCACTGCGTGTGGGTCAATTCACTGGTGGACCGCATCGTGTCGTCTCCGCTGGAACCCGCCGGTGCAGTGGCCGAGCCCTACGCGCTGTGGGCTATCGAACACCAGCCGCGCATGGTGCTTCCTTGCAACCACCCGGCCGTGGTGGTGACGGATGCACTGGCTCCATTCGAGCAACGCAAGCTCTGGCTGCTGAACCTGGGTCACACCATATTGGCCGAACGCTGGCGGCTGCTGGGCAGTGCTGCGGACATGACCGTGGTGCAGGCCATGCACACCCCGGCGCTGCGCACCCCGCTGGAGGCGGTATGGGCCGACGAGGTGCTGCCGGTATTTGACGCCGAGGGCACAGGCCCCGAGGCCCACGCCTACCTGGTGGAATTGCGCGACCGTCTGCTCAACCCGTTTCTGGAACACCGTCTGGCCGACATTGCCAAGGACCACGCGCAGAAGAAGCTGCGCCGCCTGGCACCCGTGGTAGAGCGCGCCGTGGCGCTGCAACTGCCCATCGCACAGACCCAGCTGCGCAATGCGTTAGCTGAAACCGGAAGCACCCTGGGCACTGGCGCCTGAACCGCCGGCTGGTCACCGGCGTTTGATGACATGCTGCGGCGCAACATCCAACGCAGCGAACCCTCATGCCTGCCTTCTCCGGAGGAAGAAGGGGTCAGTCCCTCAGCGCTCGGGCGTGGAACGGAAATTCGCCGCAATTGCGCCTCCGGGGTTACGATGCGTAAACCATTCACTCCGTTGGTGGTTCCATGGTGGCACTTGCCGCACAATTCGATTCGCCCCGCCGGCTGCATCAAAGAGCCAGCGACCGGCCACAGGACTGGCTTGGCACAACGCCCCTGCTGGACCTGGACGACACCAAGCTGCGCCTGAAGGCTCGCTCGATTGTCCAGCTGTGCCGCACCGACCGGGACAAGGCACTGGCTATCTATCGCTTCGTCAAGCGCCTGCCTTATACCAAGCGGATCAAGCTGCAGTACCCGACCGCCCGCGACGTACTCGAGGCGCGCGGGGGCGACGGTGACGACAAGGTGACGCTGCTGATCGCGCTGATGCGCTCCGCCGGCATCCCGGCCCGTGTGCGCTACATGGAGATGCGCGGCGAGATGCTTCGCGGCCTGATCCCGCGGGCCACGCCGGCGGCGCGGCCGCTGGCGGAGTTCTGGCTGGGCCGTTGGGTGCGCACCGACACCTACATCTTCGATGCCGAATACGTGGCTGCGGCGCTCGAACGCCTGAAAGCGAACGGCTGGGAGTGCGGCTGGGGTATCCACATCAACGCCCAGCTTCTGTGGGATGGAAAGAACGACGCCTTCCTCGGCGGTGTGCCTACCGAGCAGGACCCCATGCTCACGCGGCTTCTGTGCGTGGTGAGCGATCCCCTGGAACTGGTGTCGGCATCCCTGCGCGCCAACGGGCTGCGCTACCGCCGATCATTGCGGGCGTTGCAATGGAATGCGCTGGCTCCGACCATGATTCGGGCCATTCGTGAGCTGCGGGCCGGCTCGCGTTTCTATTGAAATGACAGGCCCGAACCCATCCGCCGCAGCAACTCCGGCACGGATGACACCAGCATCGCCAGGCCCGAGCAGGTCAGCAGGCTCAGCACCAGTCTGCGAAAGGCAAGGTCGCTGATGCCCGTGTAAACGCGCCCGCCCAGCCAGGCGCAAATGAGCGCAGCAGGTGCCACGATGGCCAGCATGGGCAGCGTTTCGCGCGTGACCAGGCCGGCGGCAACATAGCTGGCCATGGTGACGGTCAGCACGGCCAGATTGAAGTTCTGGATGACGGCGCGTTGGGCACTCTTTTCGTAGCCGCGCAGGGTGCACCACAGTGTCGGAATCACACCGCTGAAACCACCCAAGGCCCCCATGAAACCACCGGCAACGCCAATCGTGCCGTCGGCGACGCGGCCCCCATGGTGAATGCGGGGGAGCTTGCCCGAAAAAAGCATGGCCGGGCACCACAGCGCCAGCAGCATGCCGAGAAACAGCTTGAACAGCTGGACGTCAAGTTGCGGCAACAACAGCAAACCGAGCGGCAGACCGAGCAGGCCGCCGGCCAGAAATGGCAGCAGGCGTTTCCAGTCCGTCGTGCGGCTGACCGTGAAGGCCGCCATGACCTGGCCTGTCAGGCCGMCGAACACCGCCATGACAGCCGCCAGTTTCGGGTCTATAGACCACGCCCAGAACGACATGGCGACAAGGCTGAAGCCAAAGCCCGACAGGCCCTGGACAAAACCCGCCGCCGCCGCGCCCGCGACGATTAAAACGATTGGGGCGTCAGGACCTGCCAACATTGTGTTTGCAAATGCGAATGGGGTGAAAACGGCGCCGATCAAGGCGCGCGACGACGCCCAGACCGGGCGTCTGGGCTAGGAGCGCAACGCCGAGTGGCGCCGTTTTCACCCCATTCCCTCCGGGTTGCGATCAAAAAGGCCTTGCGCGGCGTTGCAAAGCCTTGACGGGGTTCACCCCGCCTGCGTTTTGCGCCTTGCTCAAGGCCTTTTTGACTCGCAACGCATCTTGCAAACACAGTGTTGACAGGTCCTAGGCGTAGTCAGTCACGGGCACGCAACTGCAAAACAGGTTGCGGTCGCCGTAGACGTTGTCGACGCGGCCCACCGGCGGCCAGTATTTGACCTGCTTGAGCGAGGCCAACGGGAAGGCGCCGATTTCGCGGGAGTAGGGGCGGTCCCAGTCGGCGCCCATCAGGCTGGCTGCGGTGTGCGGCGCATGCTTGAGCGGGTTGTTGTCTTGCGGCCATTGCCCGGCTTCGATTTTGCGGATTTCTTCGCGGATGGCGATCATGGCGTTAATGAAACGGTCCAGCTCGGCCAGGGTTTCGCTTTCGGTCGGCTCGACCATCAGGGTGCCGGGCACAGGGAAGCTCAATGTGGGCGCGTGAAAGCCGTAGTCCATCAGGCGTTTGGCTACGTCTTCGGCGGTAACACCGCTGGTCTCTTTCAGCGGGCGCAGATCCAGGATGCATTCATGCGCGACATGGCCGTTTTCGCTGGCGTACAGCGTGGGGTAGTGGTCCTTGAGGCGCGAGCTGATGTAGTTGGCACTCAGGATGGCGACTTCGGTCGCTTGCGTCAGACCTTCCGGGCCCATCATGCGGCAATACATCCAGCTGATGGGCAGCACCGCGGCATTGCCCAGCGGTGCAGCCGAGACAGCGCCGACGCCGTTGACGGGAATCCCCGCAGTGGCATGGCCGGGCAGGTAAGGCACCAGGTCAGCCACCACGCACACCGGGCCAACGCCTGGGCCGCCGCCGCCGTGCGGGATGCAGAAGGTTTTGTGCAGGTTCAGGTGGCTCACGTCGCCGCCGAACTCGCCTGGCGCGGCCACGCCCACCAGTGCGTTCATGTTGGCGCCGTCCACGTAAACGCGTCCGCCATGGCTGTGCACCATGGCGCAGAGCTCTTTCACCTGGGTTTCGAACACGCCATGCGTGCTGGGGTAGGTAATCATCACGCAGGCGAGGTTGGCGCTGTGCTGTTCACACTTGACCTTGAGGTCGGCCATGTCGACATTGCCCTGCGCGTCGCAGGCGGTCACGACGACGGTCATGCCCACCATCTGTGCACTGGCCGGGTTGGTGCCGTGGGCGGAAGAAGGAATCAGGCAGATGTTGCGGTGGCCCTGGCCCTTGGCTTCATGAAAGGCCTTGATGACCAGCAGGCCGGCATATTCGCCTTGCGAGCCGGCGTTGGGCTGCAGGCTGATGCCCGCATAGCCGGTGGCCTGGCACAGCCAGTCGCGCAACTGCTTGTCAAGTTCGGCATAGCCCTGCAGTTGTTCGGCAGGTGCGAACGGGTGGATGTTGGCGAACTCCGGCCAGGTGACGGGAATCATCTCGCTGGTGGCGTTGAGCTTCATGGTGCAGCTGCCCAGCGGGATCATGCTGCGATCCAGTGCGAGATCCTTGTCGCTGAGCATGCGGATGTAGCGCAGCATGCCGGTTTCGGAATGGTGTGTGTTGAACACCGGGTGCGACAGGAAGGCGCTGGTGCGGCGCAGGTCGGAAGGGATCAGCGACTCGATGCCTTTTTCAAACGCGCTGACCACGGGTATGGTCTGGCCGGGCCTGGCAAAGAAGGACCACAGCAGTTCGATGTCCTTGCGGCTGGTGGTTTCGTCCAGCGACACGCCCAGGTGGTTATTCAAGCGAAAACGCAGGTTAGCCCCCGCAGAACGTGCGCGGTCAGCTATCAAATTGGTAGCGTCACCGGTTTTCACCGTCACGGAGTCAAAGGCGCCCGTGTTGGTGATGTCATAGCCCAGTTCTTGCAGGCCGCGCACAAAGATGGCCGTGTAGGCGGCCACGCGCTCGGCGATGCGCTTGAGGCCTTGCGGGCCGTGGTAGACCGCGTACATGCTGGCGATCACCGCCGGCAGCACCTGCGCAGTGCAGATGTTGGAGGTGGCTTTCTCGCGGCGGATGTGCTGCTCGCGTGTTTGCAGTGCGAGGCGGTAGGTCGGGTTGCCGTGGCTGTCGACTGTGACGCCGACCAGGCGGCCGGGCAGCGAGCGCTTGAATTCATCGCGGCAGGCGAGGTAAGCCGCGTGCGGCCCGCCGTTGCCCATGGGCATGCCGAAGCGCTGGGTGTTGCCGAGCACAATGTCGGCATCCCATTCACCGGGCGGGGCCAGCAGCGTGAGCGCCAGCAGATCGGCAGCGACGCACAGGGCCGCGCCGTCGACATGCGCCTGGCCGGCCAGCGGGCGCAGGTCATGGATGCTGCCTGTGGTGGCGGGGTATTGCGCCAGCACGCCGAAGTAATTGCCTTCGGCCATCAGCTGCGGCACCGTGACGGCGGCCGTGCTGACCTTGATTTCGATGCCCAGCGGTTTGGCGCGGGTTTGAATCACTTCAATCGTCTGCGGATGGCAGTCGCCCGCCACGATGAAGACATTGCTTTTGCTTTTTACACTGCGCTTGGCCAGCGTCATGGCTTCGGCGGCGGCGGTGGCTTCGTCGAGCATGGAGGCGTTGGCGATCGGCATGCCGGTCAGGTCGCAGACCATGGTCTGGAAGTTGATCAGCGCTTCCATGCGGCCCTGCGAGATCTCGGCCTGGTAAGGCGTGTAAGCCGTGTACCAGGCGGGGTTCTCGAGGATGTTGCGCAGGATCACGCCTGGCGTGTAGGTGCCGTAGTAGCCCTGGCCGATGAAATTCTTGAACACCTGGTTCTTGGCCGCGATGGCCTTGAGCTGCTTGAGCGCGGCAGCCTCTGTGACAGGCGCGGGGATCGCCATGGCCGTGCTGCGCGCAATCGAGCGCGGAACGATGCCTTCCACCAG
>NZ_JBFUGX010000250.1:0-5753 GCF_056402675.1 Polaromonas sp. P3_C2
CCACGAAATCCTGGTAGGTATTGATGCCGCGCAGCTGCAAGATCGCATTGCGCACGGCGGCCTCGACCAGCACGGCGATATTGCGGCCGGCTTCCACCTGGATGATGACCTTGCGCACCGGGATGCCCAGCACGTCCTGCGTCAGCGGTTCGTACGGGATGCGTTCGTAATCGCGCTCTAGCGTTTCGCGGCGCACCAGGTGCACGATCATCTTCAGGCGCATCTTGCGGCGCACCGCCGTCTCGCCAAAAATGGCCTTGATGTCGAGCAGGCCGATGCCGCGTACTTCCAGCAGGTTTTGCAGCAGTTCCGGACAGCGTCCTTCAATCGTGGTCTGGTTGATCCGGTACAGGTCTACCGCATCGTCGGCCACCAGGCCGTGTCCGCGCGAAATCAGTTCCAGCCCCAGTTCACTTTTGCCCAGGCCGGATTCACCGGTGATCATGACGCCCAGGCCCAGGATGTCCATGAACACGCCATGCATGGAGGTGCGGTCGGCAAAATGCTTGGACAGGTAGGCCCTGAGCACGTCAATCACGAAAGCCGCCGATTCGGGCGTGGCGAACATCGGCAACTGGGCGCGTTCGCACATCGACAGCAGCGTGTCCGGCGCGGTCTGGCCGTCGGCGACGATCAGCACCGGTGGCTCCAGCGTGATGATGCGGGAAATGCGCCGGGCGCAGTCCTCAGGGCTGGCATTCGTGAGGTAAGCAACCTCGCGTTCGCCCAGGATCTGCACGCGGTAGGGATGAATGTAGTTGAGGTATCCGACCAGATCGGCGCCAGAGCGTGCAGCCCGCACGGCGACTTCGTCGAAACGCCGCTCGGAGGCCCCGAGGCCGGCAACCCATTCCCATTTCAGGGCGGCGCGGTGGTCTTCAAATAAAACGTCAGCGCTGACAACGGTGGGCTTCATGCGGCCTTGTACTTTTCCTGTTCAAGACCCTGCCGGGCCGGACAGCGTGCAACCGTGCAACACCGCATCTAAGAACTGACTTCGTGGACGGAATGCCAGGAAGCGATCAGGTTGTGCAGTCCAGCGGCATCGGTGCTGGTCTTGAGTTGCTCGCGCAGGGAGCTGTCGCTAAGCAATTCGGCAATTTCCGAAAGAATTTCGAGGTGTTTTTGAGTGGCAGCCTCGGGAACCAGCAGAAAAATCAGCAGGGCTACGGCCTGTTCGTCCGGCGCATCGAAGCCAATGGGCGCCTGCAACAGGAAAACGGCCGCCATGGGGGCCTTCAGGCCCTTGATCCGGCCGTGCGGAATCGCCACGCCGTGGCCAAGCCCGGTGGAGCCCAGGCGTTCGCGGGCGAACAGGCTGTCCGTGATCAATGCGCGGTTCAGGCCATGTTGGTTCTCAAACAGCAGACCGGCTTCCTCGAAAGCGCGCTTCTTGCTGGTCGCTTCAACGCTGACCAGAACCTGGGAGGGGGGCAAAATTTGCGAAAGACGGTTCATAACAATCTTTTAGTCGCCGAATTATGCACTTTGCAGCGGGTTGACCGCAAAAAAGGCATTAAAAAGCCGCTTGGCGCCACAAGCGGCTTCGGCGTCTGGTTTGGCGCGCCTGCAGATGCCCTGCAGATTCGCCGCGACAGAAAACGTGCAATGCAGGTTTTTCCGTCTGCACGCCACCGGTGAATGCGGCCCTTCGAGGAGAAGCCGCGCACTCTGAAAAGGGACAGCCCGAAAAGACTTTCAGGCCTGGCGCTTGGCAGCAACGTGGTGGTGATCCTGGGTTCTGGTTTTGTAACGCCCAACCTGACGGTCCAGCTTGTCTGTCAATTCATCAACTGCGGCGTAAAGATCAGCGTGGGAGCTCTCGGCAAACAGGTCGCGGCCCTTGACATGCACATTGCATTCGGCCCGCTGGCGTCTTTCCTTTTCTTTCATGTTGTCCACTGTCAACAGGACTTTTACGTCTACTACCTGGTCGAAATGCCGGGTAATCCGATCCAGCTTGCTGGTCACATAACCGCGTAGCGCGGGGGTAACTTCAAGATGGTGGCCGCTGATCGTCAAGTTCATAAAGAGACTCCTTTTTCCAAGGTTGGAGCTGGGTTGAAAACACTGCCGGGCCCATGAAGGCGAGGCAGCGGACGGGGACACTCTCTTGGATTCACTATGCGCCCGATGCCCCGCAATTGCAACCTTGCGCCGCAATAAATAATGAAACCTTATGAAAAACCCCTTGACCCGATTTCACTGCATGCGCTGAGTGCTGGCGTGCCGCCCTGGCAGCGCCTGAAGGCCTTTGATTCTTCTGGCTTTTTACCAAGTCAAACCGTGTGGCGGCCAAGCCAGCGGACTTGCAGGAAGTCTTTCGCGGCGGCATCATGCTGACACAATTGCCCGCAGCCGGCCCGGCCCCATCAATGAGGCAATGGCAAAGACTGAAACAGCGCCCCATGGCGAAAAAACCATAACACCAGCCGATCAAGCTCATGCCCCGCCTGCTTTCACCACGTCCGCCGCATACCCGGCCCGGCCATGTCGCTTGAGACCATCATTTCTTCTGCGTTAACCCGCCCTGACGAGGCGCAAAATGCCCTTGTCCTCATGGGCGGCGGCGCACGCACGGCCTACCAGGCGGGAGTGCTTCACGCCCTGTCAACCATGCTCAGCGTGCAGGGCGGTGCGGCTGACCCGAAATTCCCGTTCAAGATCCTGGTGGGCACGTCAGCCGGTGCGTTGAACGCAGCTTTCCTGGCAAGCCATGCGGGTGAAGGCTTGCAGGCATTCGGCCGATTGGCCAATTTCTGGACCACATTGCGCTCATCGCAGGTTTACCAGCTCAAGGTTCCCGCGTGGATCCGTTCAAGCCGCATTGCGGCGGCGCTGTTTTTGTCGCAGCAGGTGCGGGCGCAACAATCCCTGCTGGACAACACACCGCTGGTCGACACCTTGCACCATGCCATTTCGCTGGGCCACATCGAGCAGGTGCTGCAGGATAAAACCCTTCACGCGCTGGCCATCACGGCCTCCAGCTACAGCAGCGGCGTGCACTGGACGTTCTGCCAGATGGCTGCCGGCCGCCACGCCGATCTCTGGAGCCGGCCAGGGCGGCGTGCAGAGTTCCAGCCCGTCACCATCGAACACCTGATGGCTTCCAGCGCCATTCCCTTCCTGTTCCCCTCCACGCCGCTCTGGGTGGACGGCCACCGCGAGTTCTTTGGCGATGGTTCCATGCGCCAGAGCTCCCCGCTCTCACCCGCCTTGCACCTTGGGGCCAGCAAGGTGCTGGTGATCGGCGTGGGGCAACCCGAGCGCGCCGGTTTCGTCGGCAGCAACGGGCCGAACGTGAGCGGCCGGCCCACGCTGGGCGCCATTGCCGGCCATGCCATGGCCAGTGTGTTTCAGGACACGCTGCAGGCCGACGTGGAGCAGGCCCAGCGCGTGAGCAAAACCGTGCGGCAGATGCCGCGCGAAATCGCGGCTGTCATGCCCTACCGGCCCGTCGACGTGTTGGCGATTGCACCGTCACAGTCGCTCGACGCACTGGCGCAAGCCCACGCCGGCGAATTACCGCGGGGGACCTACAACGCGCTGGCTGGCCTGGGTGCGCTGGGCGCCAAAGGCAGTCCGGGAGGCGCCGCACTGGCCAGCTACCYGCTGTTCGAGCCGGGGTTTGTCAAGGCGCTGATGGCGCTGGGCGAACAGGACGCTTACGCGCGAAAGAGCGAGCTCATCGAGTTTTTTATGTAGCGCAAGCGGTGGATAAACCAGGTGTGAAATGCCATAATCGCCGCTTATTCATTACGGAGAAATCCTTGGAAAGTAGCCCTAGTTGCTAGCTTTCAACACCGCAGACTGACGCCAGGCTTGCAAAGGCTCACGTTGAAAGGGGGTTGAAAGCGATGCCATATCCCACCGCCCTTTTACCGCGCTTTCGCGCAAGGCCTGAGCGTTCGCCTTGTGCCGGCCCTTGAACCGATAGGCAGTCAGTCATGCTCAATATTTTCACGCTGGCCAACGGCCGGCTTTTCCAGGAAGAAATCGAATCCCTGGAAGAACTCTCCAAATTCCAGCCCATCTGGGTGGATCTGGAGTCTCCCACCCTCGAAGAAAAACGCTGGATCAAGCAGTACTACGGGTTGTCCATTCCGGAAGACGCGATGGACGAGGACATTGAAGAGTCCGCGCGCTTCTACGAGGAAGACAACGGCGAGCTGCACATCCGCTCCGACTTCCTGATTGCCGACGACGAAGAGCCGCGCACCGTGCGGGTGGCTTTCATCCTGAACCTGGTCAACGACGACCTCAAGAGCAAGGGTGTGCTGTTTTCCATCCACGACGAAGACGTGCCGGTTTTTCGCCTGCTGCGGATGCGCGCGCGCCGCGCCCCGGGGCTTATCGAAGACGCCAAGGAGGTGCTGCTCAAGCTGTTTGACGCCGACGCCGAGTATTCCGCCGACACGCTGGAAGGCGTTTATGTCGAGCTCGAAAAAGTCAGCGCGCAGGTGTTGTCGGGCGACGTGACCGACGCCCTGGCCGGCGAAGTGCTGGGCGCCATTGCCCGCCACGAAGACCTGAACGGCCGCATCCGCCGCAACATGATGGACACGCGCCGCGCGGTCAGCTTCATGATGCGCAGCAAGATGCTCAACGCCGAGCAGTTCGAGGAAGCGCGGCAGATTCTGCGCGACATCGACTCGCTCGATTCACACACCGCCTTCCTCTTTGACAAGATCAACTTTTTGATGGATGCCACGGTAGGCTTCATCAATATCAACCAGAACAAGATCATCAAGATATTCTCGGTGGCCAGCGTCGCGCTGCTGCCGCCTACGCTGATCGCCAGCATCTACGGCATGAATATGTCTTTCCCCGAACTGCAGCTTCTGGGGCCGGCGGCTTATCCGTATGTGATCGCGCTGATGGTGGCCAGTGCACTGGTGCCGATGATCTATTTCCGCAAGCGGGGCTGGCTGAAATAGCCGCTCTCAAGCTGCCGCGGGATGCACCCCAGGTATCAAATCAGGATCCAACCCAATACAGACAAGCGCGAGCAGCTATCAAATAGATAGCAAACACTTTAAACGGGAATCGCCGGCAGCAACTTCTCAACAATGGCACGCGCGTAGACGCTGGCCACTTCCGCCACAAATGCCGGAAAGTCCACGTGCGCGGTGTCGTCGGCGCGGTCGGAAATCGTTCTCACCGACGCAAACGCCACGCCGTAGTCATGGCAGACCTGCGCCACGGCCGCACCCTCCATCTCGACCGCCAGCGGCGTGTGGCCTGCTGCAATCAGTGCCGCACGGATACCGGCGGCTTCCTGCGCACCGCAGACAAAGCGGTCGCCGCTGATCATCAGCCCGCGGTGGACACGCGCAGACGGATACGCCGGCACAGTACCGGCAGCCAGCGCCGCCGCGTGCAATAACGCCGTCAAAGCCGCGTTGCTTTCAAAAACCGTCTTGCCATACAGCGGAACCTCATAGCGGGGAAACAGCGGTGAGGCGTCCATGTCATGCTGCACAAAACTGTCGGCCACCACCACATCGCCCACATTCACACTTTCGCCCAGCCCACCGGCCACACCGGTGAATACAATGCGGCCGACCTTGAAGTGCTCGATCAGCGCCACCGCMGTGGTGGTTGCCGCCACTTTTCCGATACGCGCGAGCACCAGCACGACCGGGTGCCCGTGCAGGGCACCAAGCCAGAACTCGCGGCCAGCGTGCTTCACCTGCCGCGCGTTTTCCAGCAGGTCAATCAGGCCGGACTGCTCTTCAGCAAGGGCGCTGAGG
>NZ_JBFUGX010000251.1:0-5749 GCF_056402675.1 Polaromonas sp. P3_C2
ACCTCGCATTACCCCTCGCCGCAAGTGATGAGCGATGCGGTGCGTGCCAGCGGGTGCGAAGTGCTGACGGTGGGCCTGCGCCGCCTGCAGCCGGAAAGCGGTGGCGGCAACAGCTTCTGGCAGCGCATCCAGGCGCTGGGTTGCCACATCCTGCCCAATACGGCGGGCTGCCACAGCGCCGAGGAAGCGATCACGCTGGCGCAGATGGCGCGCGAGATTTTTGGCACGACCTGGATCAAGCTGGAGGTGATCGGCGACGACTACACCTTGCAGCCCGATACGCACGCCACCCTGCACGCCGCAACGGTGCTGGCCAAAGAGGGCTTCGCCGTCTTTGCCTACACGACGGATGACCTGGTGATAGCCCAGCGCCTGCGCGACGCGGGCTGCGCGGCCGTGATGCCCTGGGCCGCGCCCATCGGCACGGGCCGCGGGCCGTTGAACCCTTATGCGCTGGAAACCATGCGCCGCCGCCTGCCCGATGCGGTGCTGGTGGTGGATGCCGGCATCGGCCGGCCTTCGCATGCCGCGGCGGTGATGGAGCTGGGCTTTGATGCGGTGCTGCTGAACACCGCGGTGGCGCAGGCCGGCGACCCGGTGCGTATGGCGCGGGCGTTTGCCGACGGCGTGGCTGCCGGCCGCGCCGCCTATGAGTCAACCCCCATGCCGGAGCGCGCGGCCGCGCAGGCTTCCACGCCGACGGTCGGCGTACCCTTCTGGCACGCACCCTGACTGGACTTCCGATGAAAACACCCGCCTTTGCCCCATTGACCGGCCCGATTGGTTTTTACCCTGTGGTGCCCGATGCGGCCTGGATCAAACGTCTGCTGGGCTGGGGCGTGCGCACTGTCCAGCTGCGCATCAAGGCGGCGGACCACACGCCGGGGGAAATTGCTGCCGAAGTACAGGCGGCGATTGAAGCAGGGCGCGGCATCAAGGGCGCGCAGGTTTTCATCAACGACCACTGGAAGCTGGCGCTGGATTTCGGCGCCTACGGGGTGCACCTGGGCCAGGAAGACCTGGACACGGCCAACCTGGATGCGCTGCGCACCGGCGGTGTGCGGCTGGGCCTGAGCACCCACACACCGGCTGAACTTGTGCGCGCGCATGCGGTGCAGCCGTCTTACCTGGCCATCGGCCCTGTCTACCCGACGACGCTCAAGGTCATGCCTTATGAGCCGGTGGGGCTGGAGCAGCTGCGCGACTGGGCCCTGCGGGCCTCGCCCTACCCGGTGGTGGCGATAGGCGGCATCTCGCTGGACCGCATCGCCGGCGTGATGGACTGCGGCGTGGGCGGTGTGGCTGTGGTGAGCGCGGTGACGCTGGCCGCCGACCCGCAGGAAGCCGCGCTGCACGGCCTGCGCCTGGCGGCACCGAACCGGGCCTAGATCGGGTTCATGGATGAAAAGGCCCGTTCAGGCAATCTGAACGGGCGCGAGAAGCTATTAATTTGATAGCGCTGGATAGTCTGTGTAGCCCTTTTCGCGGCCGCCGTAGAAGGTGGCCTTGTCGGGGATATTGAGCGGTGCGCCAGCGCGCAGCCGCTCCACCAGGTCCGGGTTGGCTATGTAGGGCTTGCCGAAGGCGACCAGGTCGGCGCCGTTGGCGACAGCTTTTTCAGCCAGGGCCTGGTCGTAGCCGTTGTTGACCATCCATGCGCCCTTGCCGCCGGCCTGACGGTAGGCGGCCTTGAGTGCCTTGTAGTCGAACGGGCGGTCGTCGATTTCGCGCGGGCCGCCGGTGGCGCCTTCGATGATGTGGATGTAGGCGAGATTGAGTGTGGCAAGCTGCTTGACCACGTAGTCAAACAGCGGCTGCGGGTTGCTGTCATGCACGTCGTTGGCGGGTGTGACGGGCGACAGGCGAATGCCGGTTTTGCCGCCGCCTACCGCGTCCGTGACAGCTCGCGTGATTTCCAGCAGCAGGCGGGCGCGGTTTTCGATGCTGCCGCCGTAGTCGTCGGTGCGCTTGTTGCTGCCGTCTTTGAGGAACTGGTCGAGCAGGTAGCCGTTGGCGCCGTGGATCTCGACGCCGTCAAAACCGGCCGTCTCGACGGCGTTACGCGCCGCTGCCGCAAAGGTGTGCACGATGCCAGGGATTTCTGCTGCCGTGAGCGCGCGCGGTTCAGAGGTTTCAACAAAGGTCGGCACGCCGTCCTCGATCAGCACCGTCTTGGTCTTGGCGGTGATGGCCGAAGGCGCGACCGGCTTGCCGCCCTCAGGCTGCAGCTTGGTGTGCGACACACGGCCCACATGCCAGAGCTGCACAACGATCTTGCCCCCCTTGGCATGTACTGCACGGGTCACTTCCTTCCAGGCGTCGAGCTGCTCGCTGCCGTACAGGCCCGGCACGTCGGCATAGCCCTGGCCCTGATGGCTGACGGCCGTGGCCTCGGTGATCAGCAGCCCGGCGCTGGCGCGCTGGCCGTAGTAAATCTGCGCGATGTCAGTCGGGATGGCGTTGGGTGAGCGGTTGCGTGTGAGCGGCGCCATCACGATGCGGTTGGCAAGGGCCAGGTCACCGGCTTTGTTGGAGTCGAATAGGGTGGGCATGAAGAGATCCTGAATGGAGGCTTGAATGAAAACAGGGCCAGTTTGGCCCTGTTTCGATTGGCTTGCCCAACACGGGTTGCTTGAATCGTGCTATTGCAACTACTTGTCCCCGCTTCCGATTCCGCTCGCCCCTTGTGGATGCGCCGAGGAGCGGAGGGCCAGACGGATCAGGGCAAAAACTTGTYTGAGCGAAGCGAGTTGTTTTTGACCCCGGCTGGACCGAGCACCGCAGGTTGCCCGYAGCGMAGCGRAGGGACGCAGGAACCAGGGTCRCCTTTTCTTTGCTTACTTTCTTTTGGCGAAGCAAAAGAAAGTGAGTTGCCGCCGGCAACCCCGGCCCCGGAACGCAAACTGCGATCAGCGTCCGGGAGGCGTCACTTATTTCAGCAATCCCTCATGCTTCATCGCCGCCTGAACAGAGGGGCGTGCCGCCACACGCTCACGAAACGCAGCAATGTTCGCAAACCCCGAAATATCCACCCCCACCCGCGGTGCCCAGTTGGTCACAGTGAAGAGGTAAGGATCAGCCACGCTGAAGGCATCGCCCATCAGGTATTGCTTGCCGGCAAGCTGGCTGTCCACCCACTTGAAGCGCGACAGCAGCTTGTCGATGACGATAGTCTTGTAGTCGGCCGGTGTGGCGGCATTGAACAGCGGGCTGAAGCCCTTGTGCAGTTCGGTGCCGACAAAAGTCAGCCACGACTGCAGCTTGTAGCGCTCCAGCGTGCCGTTGGCGGGTGCGAGTTTCTTCTCCGGCACCTGGTCGGCGATGTACTGCACGATGGCCGGGCCTTCGGCGATGCGCGTGCCGTCGTCCAGCTCCAGCAGCGGGACATAACCCAGCGGGTTGATGGTGTAGTAGTCGGTGCCGTCTTCCAGCTGGTGGGTTTTGGTGGGCGCCAGCACATGCTCGAACTTCAGGCCCGACTCGTGCAGCGTGATGTGGGGTGACAGGGAGCAGGTGCCGGGGGAGTAGTAAAGTTTCATGGTGTCTTGTCCTTTGTGGGGTAGCAAAGTGCGGCGGGAGTGTGGCGGGAATGTCGCACAGCCCCTGATGCTAGCCGGAACGGCGGATTATTGCTGGCCGGCGCGCCACAATAGCCGCATGGCAAAACTTTTCAAATGGCTGGTGTTCCTGGCCCTCGGCTTGATGGTGCTTCTGGCCGTGGTGGCCTACACCTTGCACCGCTGGGTCAGCACGGACGACTTCCGCCAGCGCGTTGAGCGGGAGGCGTCGGCCGCGCTGGGCGTTCCCATGACCCTGGACCGGGTGGCGGTGGACATCTGGCCTTTGCCCGCTGTGGCGCTGAGCGGCATTTCCGTGCAAAGCAAGCCGCCGCTGACGCTGGAGCGCGTGGAAGTGCGGCCCGAGTGGCGCCCGCTGTTGCAGGGGCGCCTGGAAGTGGCCACCCTGCGGGTGCGCCGGGCGGTGTTGCCGCAGCAGGGCATTGATGCGCTGCTCCTGTTGCTGCAAAAGAAGAAGCAGGCCGCGCCCGCCAAGCCGGGTGCGCCGGCATCTGCAGCCAACACGGGCCCGGAAATGAACCGGCTTGACTGGTTGCCGCGCCGCACGGTGCTGGACGACGTCACCTGGGTGAACACCACCGGCGCACGTACCACGGTCAAGGGCGAGGCCAGCCTGGGCGCCGACGGCCTGCCGGAGAACGCTTCGCTCAAATTGACAGAAGGCAACCTTCAGGGCCTGGAAGCAACGCTGCAACGCGTGGAAGCGCAAGCCGGCGAGGCCGGCGGTGCCGCCCAGTGGGATTTGCTTGTGAAGGTGGGCGGCGGCAAGCTGGAAGGCCGCCTGGGCCTGCAGCGCGGTTTTGTGGCGGCCGCAGCAGCAACGGCAGCCGCCAAGCCGGGCGCGAAGGCGCAGCCGGTGGCGCGCTCGGCGGAAGAACTGGTGCTGCAGGGGCAACTGAAAACCAGCGGTGTCGAGGTGTCTGCGCTGACGGCGCCCGCCAAGGCCCTGACCGGCCAGCTTGACGCCACGACCACGCTCAATGCGCGCGCTGCCACCACGGCTGCGCTGGTGGATGCGCTGCAGAGCCACACCACCTTCACGGTGCGCGATGCGGTGGTGAACGGGCTGGACCTGGCCAAGGCGGTCAAAACGGTGGGGCTGAGCCGTGGTGGCCAGACCCGGCTGGATACCTTGGCCGGGCAGGTCAGCACCCTGGGGCGGTCGGCGCAGCTGACCAACCTGGTGGCGAGCTCCGGGGCCTTGAGCGCCACCGGCAATGTGGCGGTCTCGTCCGCCAAGGCCCTGAGCGGGCAGGTCAGTGTGACCCTGGCCGGCGACAGCAAGATCGGCAGTGCCATTGGTGGCGCTGTGGGTGTGCCGCTGGTGGTGGGCGGTACGCTGGACAACCCGGAAGTCACGCTGTCGCGTGCGGCGCTGCTGGGGGCCGCCATCGGCACCGTGCTGTTGCCTGGCGTGGGTACCGGGGCCGGCGCTGGTGTGGGCGAAAAGGTCGGTAAAAGCCTGCGCGGCATCTTTGGCAAATAAGCCGGACGCCTTCCCGGTTGGTGCGTCAATGAGCGCTTACTTGCCCTTAAAGCCTTGGCGGTTCTGAAGTTGCGCTGAGCTGCGCCCTTGTCCTACAGGGCCATGCGGGCGCTGCTGATTCGGAAAATCGCCGCCTGCTTTTAGCATCGGCTTATGGGTCATGGGCTGCGTTGACTCACCTTGACCTCACACTTTGATGCCCATGACGTGCGTAACGCCGTAACGCCTCATCCTGCGCATTCGCGCAAGAGGCTACTTTCTGGAGGCCATCATGCTCAAGTACGCGATTATTTTTGCGCTGATTTCATTGGTTGCCGCTGCCCTCGGTTTCGGTGGTGTGGCAGCAGGTGCTGCCGGTATTGCCAAGATTCTGTTCGGCCTGTTCCTGATCCTCGCGGTTATCTTCATCGTGCTGGCTGCGCTGGGTGTAGGCGCTGCAAAGAAAGCACTGAAGTAGATGGCTGCGAGCACCGACATGCCGGCCGGCACCATGGCCGCGCGGTTCCGGCAGCGGCTGTTCCACCCGTGGCGGCAGCCGGGCAATGAGGCTGCACGCCTGCCTGCGCCTTCTGCCGGTGTGGCGCCCAAACGGCCGCTGGGTTTCCAGGCCAGCATTGCCGAGTTTTTACTGATCAACCGCCTGCGTGCGCGCCGGCCGGCTGCACCGTCTGCCGATGTGCTGGAG
>NZ_JBFUGX010000252.1:0-5729 GCF_056402675.1 Polaromonas sp. P3_C2
CCAGTTGCGCATGCGGCGTCTTGTGACGCACCAGCACGCGGGCTGAGGCGATGGCTTTTGATTTGCAAAACCAGTGGCAAGTGTGCTGCATCAGGAAGAGTTCGGCTGACATCGTGAAGGCCTTGGCCTTGGGGCTGAGCCCGGCCGCGTTTTGGGCCACGCGCGCAATACCGGCGGCGTGAATCGCCAGCGCAATGCGCATGTCGAAGCTCATGGCCGGCAGGATCAGGGTCGCAAAGGGAAAGCTGATGGGCAGCCGGCTGACGCGGGCCTCGGGTTCAGGCACCCTGGCAAACTCCGTCGCAAATTTGCTGAACTGTACGGCCAGTTGCGCTTCGGAGTTGRCCAGTTGTTGCCAGATCTGTTCGCGGCGCTCGGGTTCTTTTTCGCCGAGTGCCCGCAGGTAGCCGTCGGCCAGGGTTTCCATGAGTTTTTCAATCTGGTAATTGCCCAGATGGCTGCCCAGCAGCGCTATGCGTTGGCGTTCTTCCCTGGCTTTCAGGAGGTAGGTGCCGATGGCGACAAAGGTCACCAGGAGAAAAAAGTCCATTTCAGTTCCGGTTGCATGTGTCAAGCGCTGGCAAAGATCTTGCCAGCATGGGTTGAGTGTAGTCACGCAACCCTTTCCCGCGCTGACTGCCGCGTAACACCCCTGACCCCTGATTCCCTTCTGTCGTTGATGGTGAAACCGGTGCAACGATTCGTGGGTTCTGCTTACAAAATCACCTGCCTCTCGGCCAATGCCTTGCCCCAGGTCAGCAACCGGTAGCTGCGATGAGCCGGTACGTAGTAGGGGTCACTTTCGACCAGCTCCGCGGCACGCGCCCTGGACGCAACCTCCATGACCCAGAGGCCTCCTACAAAGCTTTCGCCAGGTGCTTCACGCAAACCGCCTGCGATAAGAATTTCATCCTGGTGTTGCCGAAGATAGGCAAGATGAAGGGGTTCACGCTCCTGCCGGATCGCCAGCATGGCGGGTGTGTCGTCAAATAGGGCTATCCAGCGCATTGGGCCATCCTGATTGAAGTGATGAATGAAGTGATGAAGATGAGGGGCTGGGGGGCTGTGAGATTCACGATGAGGGTTGTTTGCCCTTGCCGGGAGCCTTTGACGGCTTGGCAGCGCGCACCTTGCCGCCCTGGCTTCCCGCCGCGGCTTGCCTTAAGCCTGCCAGGGCGGGTTCCAGTACTTTCATGTCTGCGTTGGCCGCGTAGACGGCATAAGCGGGGTACAAAAACTCCGGTTTGCCTGGCACGCGAAACAGGCGACCTTCCTTGATGTGGTTGCGCACCACGTTTTGCCGGAAATAACCGGCACCGCCCACCGCAAGCAGGTACTCCAGCCCCAACGGCCCCAGGCTGGAGGAGACCCCGACACTGGAAAGCTCCGGGAACGCCAGGCTGTGCTGAGCCGAGAATTCGCGCCCCCAGTCCACGTAGACGTAGTCGGCGGGCTGCGGCATCTCGAGCCTGGGCGAGGTGGTGACCAGCACCAGCTTTTCTTCGATCAGCAGTTCGATCCTGAGGCCGGGGCGCTGCCGCGGTGCATAGGCAATGACGATGTCCAGGGTTCCGTGGGCCACGCGTTCCAGCAGGTCTTCTGCAACGCCCACCTCGGTGCGAAGCGCCAGATCGGGTGCGTTTTTTCGCATCCAGAACAGCCAGTCGAGCATCAGCGGTTGCCAGAGGCTGATTTCACAGCCAACGGTCACCAGCGCGCGGCGCCCGGGTGGCACGGCCATCTGGTGGCGGGCGCGCTCCCAGACTTGCACCAGCGTCATGGCGTGCCGTACAAACTGCTCGCCTGCGGGTGTGAGCGACGCGCCGGCCTTGTTCCTGACGAAGAGCGTGCGTCCCAGCAGGTCCTCCAGCGTTTTCACACGAGCGCTGACCGCGGTCTGGGTGACATGCAGCCGTTCTGCGGCCTGGACAAAGCTGTGGCAGGACACGATTTCCAGGAAGGTGCGGGCGAGGTTGATATCCATGGCGTGTCTCCCATTTGTCCGGCCTTAGAGGCCGTGCTCTAAATGCAATTTTTCTGCATTCAAACGCAATATAAGTCGTTTTACTTTTATACTCGTAAACCCTATATTCTCGTCACGACCTCTGTTTTGGCAATCGTTGCCGCTCACGTCACTTCGAAAGGACCTTCCATGACACGCACCGCATTTTTCACTGAGCCCGCTTCCGCCAACGCCTCTGTCGGCGGTCGTTCGTTGCAGGCTTCTTCCTCGTTTTCTTCCTTGCTGCGCAAGGTGATGGATGCTGCGCAATTTCTGCTGCCCGGTGCACCATCTGTCGCCGCAGCGCCTGGCCAGCCCTACCCATGGTTGGCGGCCAATATCCGCCGCAACATGAGCCCGCGTGCCCAGCGCCTGATCCGCGCCGACTATTGATCCCTTTGGGCGCTGCGCCGCAACTGCGGTCGGCGCCGGTCTGGCGCTACATCTTCAGGCGCTGCGCATACCCCGTCATCTCCAGGTAACCCATTCCCGCGCGCTTGCCGTTGCTGTCGATCAGCTCGCTCAAGCCTTCCCAGTAAATCGCACCCGTCGACTGGCGGCTGTCCAGCTCCTGGTTGTCGATGACGGCGCGCACGGTATAAAAATCGGCCGGTGTTCGCACGATCCATTCCACCGGGTAGGTGGCTTGTGTCAGCGGGCTTTTCCAATAGCGCACGGGTTTAAAAATCACCTCGCCGCGGCTGAAGGTGTAAAGCCCTCCTTTGGCTGAGCGGAACGAGCCGCCATCCCACAGCGTGTTGCCGTCTTTGCCCCGCAGCCTGAAAGCGGTGAGGGCGCTGCCGTCCAGCAGGTTCATGCCTATCCAGTCCCAGCCCATGGCGTCTGAATGCAGGATCTCTTCGCTCCACTCGTGGTCCAGCCAGGCTGTTCCGGTGACGGCAAAGTTTTTCCCTTTGACTTGCAGGTTGCCGCGCATGGCGAGCTGCGGCTGGCTATAGTAGTAGCTGGCCTGCTTTTCGTCAGGCCCTTTGCGCGACAGGCCTTTGTTGCCCTGCAGCAGCACGCCCTGCGTTTCTTCGAACTGCAGCTTGAGTGCAAAGTCGCTGGCCGGCAGCTCAGCGGTGTACCTTGCGCCTTCGGCTTTCAGGGACCAGTCGCGCAGCTTGACGGCCATGTCCTTCTCGCTGGCCATTGCAACGCCAAAACCTTCCCGTGCGATGCGCTGGTCGTGCCAGAGTTTGTTGCCCTGCACATCGGTGATGGCGGCATGCGCAAAAACCAGCTGCCTTGCGGCGAATTTTGACGACATGCCCTGCGTATCGTCCACGCGTGAACGGAAAAAGGTCAGCTGAAAGCCGAAGAGGCGCCCACCCGCTGCACCACCCGCAGCGCTGGCCGTGGCCTGGCCGGTGATGTACCACCACTCGGTGCGAAAGCCGGGATGGGCACCGCGGTCGCGTGGGAACGCCAGTGTTTTGGCCGGCAGGGCGTGGGCTTCCAGGCCAGCCAGGCTCGCCAGGCCGGCCGCGCCTCCCAGCAACAGCTGGCGTCTTGGCAAACCGGCGGGCAGGGGCGGGCGCATGCAGGCTCCGGGGTTCTTCAGGCCGGCACCGGCCGCATCAAGCGGTTGATCTGCTCGTTCGCTGCCGTGCAGTCCCCCATTTTTTCAGCGACCCAGCTGGCGTTGTAGTACGTGGGCAGGTAACGCTCGCCGGAGTCGCACAGCAGCGACAGGATAGAGCCCTGTTCTCCGCGCGGCAGCATTTCATGCGCCAGTGTGAGCATGCCCACCAGGTTGGTGCCGGTCGAAGGCCCGACCCTGCGGCCCAGCAGCTGCGACAAGGCCTGCATGGCGGCCAGCGAGTCCACGTCGGCCACTTCCACCATGCGGTCTATCACCGTGCGGATAAAGCTGGCTTCCACGCGCGGGCGGCCAATGCCTTCAATGCGCGAGCCTGCGCCGGTGAGGCCGGCATCGCCGGTGCGGTGATAGGCGCTGAAAACAGACCCCATCGGGTCAGCCACGCACAGCTGGCTGCCGTGACGCTGGTAGCGCACGTAGCGCCCGATGGTGGCGCTGGTGCCACCCGTGCCGGCGCCCACCACAATCCAGCGTGGCACCGGGTGCCGCTCGCGGGCCATCTGGCTGAACATGCTTTCGGCGATGTTGTTGTTGCCGCGCCAGTCGGTGGCGCGTTCGGCATAGGTGAACTGGTCCATGTAGTGTCCGCCGGTCTCGAGCGCCACCTTGCGCGCTTCGTCGTACACCTGCACCGCGCTTTCCACCCAGTGGCAGCGCCCGCCATAGAACTCAATCTGCGCCACCTTCTCGGGCGAGGTGCTGCGCGGCATCACCGCGACAAAGGGCAGGCCCAGCAGCCGCGCGAAGTAGGCTTCGCTGACTGCGGTGGAGCCACTGGACGCTTCAACGACAGTGGAGTTCTCGTGGATCAACCCGTTGCACAGCGCATACAAAAACAGCGAACGTGCCAGCCGGTGCTTGAGGCTACCGGTGGGATGGGTGGATTCGTCCTTGAGGTAAAAATCAATGCCGCGCGCAGCGAACTCCGGCAGCGGCAGCGGAATCAGGTGCGTGTCGGCGCTGCGCAGGTAGTCGGCCTCAATGCGGGCGATGGCGGCGCTGAGCCAGGAGCTGCTGGAAGTCTGGAGGGAAGTCATTGCCTGATTCTCGCAGCAAGACCTGTTGGCGTAAAACGTCTTTTACCGGCTTGCCGGCCGGCGCAGGGGCTTCAGCGCCATTCCCAGTGGCGGGGCCCAAGGTCATTCATCAGGCCGGGAATTTCACTGCGGCCAATGCCGATGTCATTGAGCTGGTGGTCGTTCATCAGCCGCAGCTCATTCAGGTTCCGTCGCCTCTGCGCGTTTTTGCGCAGGGCGGCCAGAAACCTTTGGCCCAGCTCTGTGACTGGAAAGCTGGGCAGGGCTCCCGGAAAAATTCTCATTGTCTTCGTCAGCATTTCGCGCACTCCTGGTAGGAAGTGCCCTATGGTGCTAAAAATCATGATATTGTGGAAGTTGAATTTTCTGATCGAAATTATCAGGATTACTGATAGATACACTTCCATGCGCGAACTGAACCTGGACCAATTAAGAACGCTGGTGGCCATTACCGACCTGGGCACCTTTTCTGCCGCAGCGCAGGGCCTGCACCTGGCGCAGCCCACCGTGAGCCTGCATGTGAGCGAGCTTGAAAGCCGTTTGGGCACGCCGCTGGTGGTGCGCGGCGGTCGGCGCGTTGAGCCCACACCGGCAGGCGCCGTGCTGGTTGAGCGGGCCCGCCGCCTGCTGCGCGACGCCGACGATGCGGTCGATGCGGTGAAGCGCCACGTCGAGGGCCGCACAGGCCGGGTCCGGCTGGGCACCACCACCGGCGTGCTGGTGTACTTTTTGCCGCAGGTGCTCAAGGCCATGGAGCAAGCCCACCCCGACATCGATGTCGAGGTCAGTATTCTTGGTTCCGCCGACACGCTGCAGCGATTGCTGGACGGCACGCTCGATGTCGGCCTGGTCGCCACACCGCCGCCTGCGCAGCGCGGCATGGTGATCACCCACTGGCGCAGCGACCCGATGATGGCGTTTGTACCCAAGCGCTGGAAGGCACCCAAACATGCCACGCCCGCATGGCTGGCCACCCGCCCGCTGATMTTCAACGAAACCCCGACCCACATGTACCGCATGACCATGGCCTGGTTTGCCGACGCGGGCTTCACGCCGCGCGCACGCATTGAGCTCAACTACTCAGAGG